>NZ_JBHNYX010000013.1:0-111692 GCF_054960505.1 Alteromonas sp. G4i13
AAGGGCCCGAAGGCCCTTTTCAATAATTAGCTTTAAAAGTGCTTATTTAAACGCTTATACACGCTCAAATACGGTAGCAATACCTTGACCTAAACCAATACACATAGTCGCTAAGCCTAGGCTTACGTCTTGTGATTCCATTAGGTTGATAAGCGTACCTGAGATACGTGAACCAGAACAACCTAGTGGGTGACCAAGTGCAATCGCACCACCGTTAAGGTTAATCTTAGTATCTAGGTGGTCCATCCAACCTAGTTGCTTAATGCACGATAGCGCCTGTGCCGCGAACGCTTCGTTAAACTCAGCAAGTTCAATGTCGTCCATTGTTAGGCCAGCGCGCTTAAGGGCTTTCTGTGTTGCTGGCACAGGGCCGTAACCCATAATTGCTGCATCACAACCAGCTACTGCCATCGAGCGAATTTTCGCACGTGGCGTTAGGCCAAGCTCTTTAGCACGGTCTGCTGACATAAGTAGCATGCCCGACGCACCGTCAGACAGCGCAGACGATGTCCCCGCAGTTACTGTACCGTTTACAGGGTCGAACACTGGGCGAAGTGCCGCCATGCTCTCTACTGTACTTTCAGGGCGTACCACTTCGTCATGATCAATAAGCTTTAATACGCCGTTTGCATCGTGACCTTCAACAGGCACAATCTCGTTAGCCCAGCGGCCTTCAAGGTGTGCTTTGTGCGCTAGCTGGTGCGAACGTGCGCCAAATGCGTCTTGTTGTTCACGAGTAATGCCGTTCTGACGACCAAGTAGCTCAGCTGTCATGCCCATCATGCCCGACGCTTTCGCCGTGTACTTAGCAAGACCAGGGTGGAAGTCGATGTTGTAGTTCATCGGTACGTGACCCATGTGCTCAACACCACCAATCATGTAAATGTCACCACGACCGCTCATGATGCCGCTTGTTGCATCGTGAAGGGCTTGCATTGATGAACCACATAAACGGTTAACCGTTACCGCGCCTGTTGTGCGTGGAATTTTTGTTAGTAGTTGCGCGTTACGTGCAACGTTGAAGCCTTGTTCTTTAGTTTGCTGAACACAGCCCCAAATGATGTCTTCAATCTCCGCTGGGTTTACGCCAGGGTTACGCGCTAGTAGCGCGGTCATTAGTGCAGCAGATAGGTCTTCTGCGCGCACATTTCTGAAAACACCGTTTTTTGAACGACCCATAGGGGTACGAACGCAATCGATTACGACTACTTCTTTCATTAGTTTTTCCTCCGGGTCTTATGCGAAATACGATTTACCAGCAGCGGCCATTTCACGAACGCCGTCTGAGATCTGATAAATAGGACCAAGTTCAGCGTACTTGTCTGCCATAGCAACAAAGTTCGCCAAGCCAATGGTTTCAATCCAACGGAAAATACCACCGCGGAATGGAGGGAAACCTAAGCCGTAAAGTAGCGCCATATCTGCTTCAGCTGCGCTATCTACAATGCCTTCTTCTAGGCAGCGAATCGCTTCGTTTGCCATAGGGATCATAAGGCGTGCAATAATGTCGTCTGCTTCAAAGTCTGTCTTCTCAGCTACGTGTGGCGCCATTAGTGCGTAGGCTTCTTCAGCAGGTGTTTTAGACGGCTTGCCGCGCTTATCAACACCATAGTTGTAGAAACCTTTACCGTTCTTCTGACCTAAACGCTGCTCTTTGTAGAAAAGAGTTACCGGGTCATTGTCTAGGCGAGCCATACGCTCTGGAATACCTGCAGCCATTACGTCTGCGGCGTGATCGCCAGTGTCGATGCCTACAACGTCCATTAGGTATGCTGGGCCCATTGGCCAGCCGAAGATTTTTTCCATTACCTTATCAACCGCTACAAAGTCAGCGCCGTCGATAAGTAGCTTACTGAAGCCCGCAAAGTATGGGAACAATACGCGGTTTACCAAGAACCCTGGGCAGTCGTTAACCACAATTGGGGTTTTGCCCATTTTAAGGGTAGCGGCTACTACTGCATTGATGGTTTCTTCAGAGGTTTTTTCGCCACGAATAATTTCAACAAGCGGCATGCGGTGCACTGGGTTAAAGAAGTGCATACCACAGAAGCGCTCTGGCTTGTCTAGGCTTTCAGCGAGCTGATTGATAGAGATAGTAGAAGTGTTTGAACAAATGATAGCGTCGTCCGCTACGTTGTCCTCTACCTCTTTAAGCACAATACCTTTTACCTTCGGGTTTTCTACAACCGCTTCAATAACAAGGTCAGCATCTTTAAGCGTGCTGTACTCAAGGGTAGGCGTGATAGCGTTAAGTGTTTGCGCCATTTTAGTCGCGTCTACTTTACCGCGCTGCATGCCTTTACCAAGAATTTTCGCTGCTTCTGAAAGGCCAAGGTCTAGTGCACCTTGATTGATGTCTTTCATGATAACTGGCGTGCCTTTCACAGCGCTCTGGTATGCGATACCGCCGCCCATGATGCCTGCCCCTAGCACAGCGTTAAGCTTAGATTGCTTAGTAGCTGCTTTCGCTTGCTTTTTACCTTTGCTCTTAACTAGCTGGTCGGCAAGGAAAATACCAATTTGTGCTTTCGCTGCGTCGGTTTTCGCTAACGCTACAAAGCCTTCATTTTCAAGCTTAAGTGCACCTTCACGGTCTAGGCCAGCTGCTTTTTGAACAGTCTCAACCATTTTGTGCGGTGCTGGGTAGTGTTTGCCAGCTTGCGCAAACACCATAGCTTGAGCAGTACTGAAGCTCATCATGGCTTCGTTTTTGTTTAGCTGTAGTGGGGCTTTCTTAACCGCACGACGCGCTTGCCAGTCAAATTTACCGTCAGCGGCGTCTTTAACCATTGAAAGCGCACCTTCAACAAGTGCTTCTGGTGCAACAACGGCATCAACTGCGCCTTCAGCAAGGGCTTTCGCGCCTTTTCTGTCGCGGCCAGTGGTCATCCACTCAAGGGCGTTGTCTGAACCAATAAGGCGAGGTAGACGAACCGTACCACCAAAACCAGGCATTAGGCCTAGTTTAACTTCTGGTAAACCAATTGAAGCAGTAGTGTCTGCAATACGCATGTCACACGCCAATGCCATCTCACAGCCGCCACCTAGAGCGAAGCCGTTAACTGCAGCGATGGTAGGGAAAGGTAGGTCTTCGAAGCGGTCGAATACTTGTGATGTATTGGCAACCCACTGTAGTACTTCTGCATCGTCCATGGCGAATAGGCCAGTGAACTCGGTGATATCAGCACCCACGATAAAGGCAGGTTTTGCACTGCGTACCACTAAGCCTTTAACATCGCCTTTAGCAAGTAGGGCTTGAGTTGCTTCGTCAAGTTCACTCACCGTTTGGCGGTCGAACTTGTTTACTGAACCTTGGGCGTCGAATACCAGCTCAGCAAAGCCGTCTTCTAACAGGCTGACGGAAAGACTTTTGCCTGTGTATATCATTATCATCTCCTTCGGCATTGGCCAGGATGTTAGTGAAGTAATCCAACTAATTTGTAGGGTCGTATGCATTCACTAACGCGTTAGGGTGGCTAGATTCTTTACAAAGCCACACAAAATTTCAACAAAAAATCAAACAAGCGTTTCAATTTGTCTAAGGTAGTGGTCGGATGACTTAAATTCAAGTGTAAATATCGAATTCAAGCTTCATTTCGCCATTGGTGGTTGTATAATGAGCGTTATTGACGCAAAGCGCCAATCCAGCAAAAGAATAATCTACAATCATGTCAACTATGTGTGTAAAGCATAGCTAACGACAGCTGGCACAACATCTTCTTTGGCAAGGAGCCAGGCTGAAATCTTCCTTTCGTTTATCAAACGAACGTAGTGGATCAGTCGCAATGCTGCTTTTTCAGCAACATTTTACAATCAGCTCGATTCGGCAAATTTGCCAGCGCTCATAAGCGTTCGAGTGTAGAGCAGGGTAGGAGTTCTATTGTGTCTGGTTTTTATTTTAGTTCGTGGTTAGGTCAGCGCTCGCTGACAAAAAACAATAAATTGTTCGCCACCGTTGTGGGGGCATTTGTTTGCTCGCTCTCTTCATTTTTCTCTATCGGCGCATGGGCTACACAGCCTTTAACACTACCCGAAGATATTTTCGAAAAGGATCGCGCTCGTTATCTGGAAGTTGAAAAAAAGCTGTTAACGTATTCGAAGCGAAGCGTTCAGCGCCTCGATAACGACATTTATGAACTGGCGCATTATCCGCTTTATCCTTATCTGCTAAGACTCAAACTAGAGCGCACGATGTCAATAAGAACAAAGCGCGAGGTTAAGCAGTTTCTAGAAGATTTCAATGGTCAGCCGGTAAGCTACGGTGTGCGTTATAAATGGCTTAATTACCTTGCTAAGAACGATTATCGCAGCACTTTTTTAGACAATTATCGCCCAGGCATGGGCGCAAGGCTAACCTGTATCGCGCTTAATTACCGTTTAAAAGAAGGTGAAAGCGAACAAGCTATTTTGTCTGAAGTCGACGCTTTATGGCTTCACGGTCAGTCGCAACCGGATGAATGCGATCCGCTTTTTGCTAAGTGGAAAAAAGCTGGCATGATGACACCCGAAATGGTGATCAAGCGCATAGAGATTGCCGCGAAAGAAGATAACCGAAGCATTATCTCTTATCTTAAGCGCCAACTTCCCGGTGATAAGCAATACCTGGCTGACGCGTGGCTATCGGTAACCCGAGACACCAGCCGAGTAAATAGAACGGCGCTCTTTCCACTAAAAAATGCATCGCATGAAGCTGAGGTAATCGTATGGGCGGTCGAGAAACTTGCTTGGCGAAACCCTGACTTAGCCGGCACGGTATTTAACCGCTACAACGACAAAAACGTGTTCTCGCCAGCGCAGCAGCACGTTATGCGAAGAGCAATAGCGCTTAGCTACACGCTAGACCGCCTTCCTCAAGCGCATCATTGGCTTGAACTTGCTGATGTGCAGGGTGCCAGTGAAGATGTAAAGCTTTGGCATATTTCCCATTTGCTTCGCACGAAAAAGTGGCAGGAAGTGGTTAATGTTATTGATAGCGCTCCTGTCAGTTTGCAGCGAGAAGAAAACTATCGCTATTGGAAAGCCCGAGCTTTAGAAGCGCTTGGTCAAACTATGCAGGCTACCGTGCTTTATAAAGAGCTTTCTCAAGAACGCCATTATTATGGCTTTATGGCAAGTGCGCACATAGGCGAAATTCCGTCGCTTGCACACACGCCAGCGCCAAGAGACAAGGCAGCTATTGCCAGTGTGGCGAAAACCCCTGCCACCATGCGCTCTGTTGAATTTTTCAGGTTAGACAGAACCACAGAAGCGCGCCGCGAGTGGTTTTATTTACTGTCACATTTACCCGAATCGAAAGTGACCGATGCGGGCATTTTGGCGTATGAGTGGGGCTTGTACGATCAAGCTATTACCAGTTTTGCGCGAAGTGGCTATTGGGATGATGTCGAGCGCCGATTCCCACTGGCCTTTAACGATGTATTCAGCGAAAAGTCGCAGGCATACAGCATTTCAAAGTCGCTGGCTATGGCTATTGCACGCCGCGAAAGTTCGTTTAGAAGCGATGCTATCTCTTCGGTGGGAGCGGCAGGACTCATGCAGCTTATGCCGGGAACAGCGCGTTATGTAGCAAAAGAGAAAGTAAGTCGTAACACACTTTTTCAGGTAGACGATAACGTTGAATACGGCGTGCAGTACCTTCGTTATTTAATGGACAAGTTAAACAATAACCCAGTGCTGGTGTCCGCATCTTATAACGCTGGTTGGCGTAAAGTGTTGGAATGGTTACCTGCTAATGAAGCGCTGCCCGTGGATATTTGGATTGAGAATATTCCCTACAAAGAAACCCGTGCTTACGTGAAGGCGGTGATGGCGTATCAGCATATTTACGACCAGCAGTTAGGTGGAAACGAGAATATCTTCCCTCAACTTACCCGCGATATGATCCCATCGGCAGATGCAGTAAGTACACATCCGGTAACAGGTACACTGCAACTAGCACCGCGATAGCTATCAAAGGTTAGGCGTATAAGGGTACGCCTTTCATTACGTTATTATTTTACCAGTATGGGAAACTTAACGTATACAACAGCACAGCGGTCTGAGCCAGTATGCATGTCATGCTGGCCTCGTGATACACTAGTAGCTAACTAACGACTAAAAAGATAAGAGGGGCTATGTCGCAACATAAAGCAACCTACCAACAGCATATCGAAGAGCTTCAAGCTAGAACTCGCGAAGCATTACAGCGAGAAGGGCTAGACGGACTAGTTATTCACTCAGGGCAGGGCAAACGTCTTTTCTTGGACGATAATCACTACCCATTTAAGGTAAACCCGCAGTTCAAAGCATGGGTGCCTGTTATTGATAACCCTAACTGTTGGCTGGTGGTAAACGGTGTAGACAAGCCTACGCTTATTTTCTATCGCCCTGAAGATTTCTGGCACAAAGTGCCACCAGAGCCAAATGACTTTTGGACTGACAGCTTCGACATTAAACTACTTCAACAGGCCGATGCGGTAGAGAAATTTCTGCCTTACGATAAAAGCCGTTTTGCCTATGTAGGCGAATATATTGAAGTGGCAAAAGCGTTGGGTTTTGACAATGTAAATCCAGACCGCGTGTTGCATTATTTGCATTATCAACGTGCTTATAAAACCGACTATGAACTTGACTGCATGCGTGAAGCTAACAAGCTGGCGGTGGCAGGTCATAAGGCCGCTGAGCAAGCCTTCCGTGAAGGCAAAAGCGAGTTTGATATCAATCTTGCCTATGCTGCAGCAAGTCGACAAGGTGACAACGACGTACCATATACCAGTATTGTGGCACTTAACGAGCATGCTTCAATTCTGCATTACATGCAGTGTGATACCGTAGCGCCAAAAGAATCACGTTCGTTTCTGATTGATGCGGGTGCAAATTATCATGGCTATGCGGCAGATATTACACGTACTTACGCTCAAGAAGGTGTTCATAATTCAGCGATGTTCCGCGACCTCATTCAAGCGGTAGATAAGGTAACGCTGACCTTAGTCGATTCGTTAAAGCCGGGTGTAGCCTACACAGACATTCACTTGTTAGCCCACGATGGTATTGCGCAAATTCTTCACGATACCGGCATGGTGAATTTAACGCCACCTGAGATTGTGGAAATGGGTATTACACGCACGTTCTTCCCACATGGCATTGGCCATTTCTTGGGGCTGCAGGTACACGATGTGGGCGGATTGGTTAATGATGACAGAGGCACGCCTAAGCCTGCTCCTGATGATCACCCGTTCTTACGCTGCACGCGTATGGTAGAAGCGCGTCAAGTGTTCACTATTGAGCCGGGCCTGTACTTCATCGATAGTCTACTGCGCGACCTTAAAGCGACGCCTGCGTCTAAGTACATCAACTGGGATACCATTGATGCATACAAACCTTTTGGTGGCATTCGCATTGAAGACAACATTATTGTGCATCGCGATAAGAACGAGAACATGACCCGAGATTTGGACTTAAATTAATCGACTTTTTGTGTATAGCCAACACAACCCATCGTTATAAATGCAAAGAGCAGCCTTAAGCTGCTCTTTTTCGTTACGCGTGTAGAAAAGGATTTATTTGTAAACTAATGGTGCTGTGTGCAGTAATCAATAAATAGACAAGCACAGACAACAGCTAGAAAGGAGTCTTTATGGCACAAGGCGATATAGTAGGTTTATTGATAATGGCAACAGTAGCAGGCTTAGCTATGCCCGCAGGCGCTATTTTAGCGACTTATCAAGGCATTCAGCCTAAGTGGCTAGAAAAAGAGTTACGCCATGGCATTTTAGCGTTAGGAGCAGGAGCGCTAATTTCGGCGGTGGGACTTGTGCTCGTACCTGAAGGCATAAAAGACGTATCGGTATTTGCTGCCATAATGTGCTTCGTTGGCGGTGCCTTAGCTTTCATGGCCCTTGATATTTATCTAGCGAAAAAGAAAACCGCAGGCAGCCAGTTAGCTGCCATGCTCAGTGATTTTGTGCCTGAGTCTATCGCACTTGGTACTACGGCAGCGTTAGGCGGAGGTACCATGTTATTAGGCCTACTGATTGCAGTTCAAAACTTACCAGAAGGGTTTAATGCGTATAGGGAAATGTTGCCAAAGAACAAGCAGCGCAGTACCAAACTCATTATTATCTTTGTATTAATGGCGCTACTTGGCCCCTTGTTTAGCTTGTTAGGCTTTTATTATCTAGCGCAGTTCCCCGTTGTAATGAGCGGTATAATGCTGTTTGCCGCAGGTGGAATACTTTATTCGGTGTTTCAGGATATTGCACCGCAAATTCGTATGGAAAACCATTGGCTTCCTCCGCTTGGCGGTATTCTTGGTTTTTTAGTGGGGATGATAGGCTTCATGCTCGAAGGCTAGCTTTTTAATAATTATCTATGCGGACTGGTATTAACTAGTTTTCGTAATTGGTAATTGCCAATAAAAAAAGCGTGTTGCTTACAACACGCCTTTTCATATCACTTATCGACAATTAGTTATCTATCGCTAGTTAGCTTGTACGCTCAATTGAAATGTGTGCCAGCGCGATTAACGCCTCTTTATATTCAGAATCTTCAATAGCGTTTAAGCTGTTAATGGCCATTTGTACTTCTTTTTGCGCACATTCACGTGTGTAGTCCAAAGCACCGGTTTCTTCCATAATGCCTTGAATCCGCGTCAAGTGTGGTAGGCCATTGCTTTGTTCAATAGCTTCTTGAATAAGCGCTTTGTCGTCGTCATTTCTTGCGTGCCACATAGCGTAAAGTAATGGCAGAGTAGGCTTACCTTCAGCTAAGTCGTCGCCGGCATTCTTCCCCATTTCTTCGCTGTCAGCCATGTAGTCAAGTATATCGTCAGCTAGCTGAAAGGCTGTGCCTAGGTGCTTGCCGTATTCTTGCATAGCGTGTTCAATGTGCTCATTTTGGTCGGTCAGCACAGCCGCTAACTGCGTAGCAGCTTCAAACAAACGCGCCGTTTTACCGTAAATAACATCAAAGTAACGTGCTTCTGTGGTGCTGGGATCGTTACAGTTCATCAGCTGTAACACTTCACCTTCAGCAATTTGGTTTGTGGCTTCAGACAGTATCTCCATAACGCGCATGCGTTTAAGGCTCACCATCATTTGGAAAGAACGGGTGTAAAGAAAGTCACCCACTAATACTGATGCCTGATTGCCAAAAATGGCATTGGCCGTTTCCCGCCCTCTGCGCATGGTCGATTCGTCAACCACATCGTCGTGCAACAGGGTAGCGGTATGAATAAATTCAACAATCGCCGCAAGGGTATGGTGATCGTTGTTGTCTATTCCCATAGCCCGCGCACTTAACACGGTAAGAAGTGGGCGTAATCGCTTGCCGCCACTGTTTACAATGTAAAAACCAAGCTGATTAATTAGGGCAACATCAGAGTCGACTTGTTGTTGAATCAGCTGGTTGACCGCCTGCATATCATCATTAGACAGGGCGCGGATTTGATCTATATCCATAGGCATGGCAATAAATACTTACTCTTACGTCTTGGGCAATTATTGGTGGCGATTGTACCTTAATCATCTGTACTATCCACCAAATTGTCTTAAAAAATGACGGCTTAACGCATTTACGTGTAATTCCTCAAATACGGTTAAACCAGATGTGAAAAAGGTGGGGCTGCATTCTTCATATAAATTCTGTTCCGTGTTTAGCGGTTTGCCGCATGTACGCCCCCTTAATCATGCGATCACATGCAATTATAGGTGCTCTCGATAATTTTTCCTGTTAAGTCGCTATTTTTTGACGTTTGTATGAAGAAAACGAAGTGTTTAAGAGCAACTTTGTTTCTCAATTAGGGGAGTAGCATTGCCCCAAATCACAGATACAAAGTGGGGAAGTAGTAATCGTAAAAACGATCCTATTCGTGGGATCTAACAGCTCGATCGCAGTCTGATCGCAATGCATATTTGAGGATCGTTTGCCGATCTCGCTCGCGTGATCTTGCGCTGTTTGGATCGCATTTCTATGTAATTTAACCTATCAATATTTCCATTTTGATTTAATACGACCTAAAAATTTTTACTGTTTTTTCAAAAAAATTTGTGAATTTTTAACGGTTTTTGGGCATTTGAAGCTGCATCAAATACGCAATTGGGGCATAATTCGCCCCATGTTGGAAAAATAATCTATTTTTCTGCGAATCGGGGTTGTGATTTACGGATGTTTCACGTACAATTCGCGCCCTGTTTTTTGAATTGAAGCGTCAGTGGACGCAGAGCGGAGTTAACTATGTACGCGGTTTTCCAAAGTGGCGGTAAACAACACCGTGTGGCCGAAGGCCAAACCGTTCGTCTTGAAAAAATCGAAGTAGCCCCAGGCGAAACGGTTGAATTTGACAAAGTTTTAATGGTAAGCAACGGTGACGACGTAAAAATCGGCACACCAATCGTTGCTGGTGGTAAGGTGACTGCTGAGGTTGTTACACACGGTCGTGGCGATAAAGTAAAAATCGTTAAGTTCCGTCGTCGTAAGCACTCTCGTAAGCAAGCGGGTCACCGTCAGTGGTTCACAGAAGTGAAAATCACTGGTATCAACGCATAATAGGAGCACGAACACATGGCACACAAAAAAGCTGGTGGTAGTACCAAAAACGGTCGTGATTCAGAAAGTAAACGCCTAGGTGTTAAGCGCTTTGGTGGTGAATCTGTTCTTGCTGGTAACATCATTGTTCGTCAACGTGGTACTCGTTTCCACGCTGGTGACAACATGGGTATCGGTAAAGACCACACGTTGTTTGCACTAAAAGACGGTAAAGTTCAGTTCGACGTTAAAGGACCGAAGAACCGTAAATTTGTAAGCATCGTAGCTGAGTAAGCGCGTAAGCTTCTCGCCGAACAGGCTTAGAAAAACCCCGCGCTTGCGGGGTTTTTTGTTTTGTGAAACCTTTCTTTCTTTTTCTGTTCTTAATTAATAGCGATTATATTCTGAAAATGAATTAGCGTTGAGCAAGGTTTTACTTCTCAATTTTTTAGAATGCTGAGTAGACTCAAAAGCGCCGATGCGCAATTTGGTGTAAACTTAGTATTCGCATTAAATAAGTTAATAACCCACGGCATTACAGCCCGGAGTGATAAATGAAATTTGTAGATGAAGCTGAAATTCGCGTTGAAGCCGGTGACGGCGGCAACGGTACAATTGGCTTTAGAAGGGAAAAATACGTACCTAAAGGTGGCCCAGACGGTGGCGACGGTGGTGACGGCGGCAGTGTATTTTTACAGGCCGATGAAAACCTAAATACATTGATCGATTATCGCTTTGAGCGCTTTCACCGTGCTGAGCGTGGCCAAAATGGTCAAGGCGGCAACTGTATCGGTAAGAAAGGTAAAGACCTCACCGTAATGGTGCCTGTTGGCACGCGTGCTACTGATAGTGATACTGGCGAAGTATTAGGTGACCTGACTCGTCATGGTCAAAAGCTTAAAGTGGCACAAGGTGGTTTTCACGGTTTAGGTAATGCCCGCTTTAAAAGCAGTACGAACCGTGCCCCACGTCAAAAGACCAATGGTACACCAGGTGAAATTCGTAACCTTAAGCTAGAGCTTATGCTTCTAGCCGATGTTGGCTTACTTGGTATGCCTAACGCAGGTAAATCAACCTTTATCCGCTCTGTATCAGCAGCTAAGCCTAAAGTGGCTGATTATCCGTTTACAACCCTTGTGCCTAACTTAGGGGTGGTTCGTCAAGATTCACAGCGAAGCTTCGTTGTTGCGGATATTCCTGGTTTGATAGAAGGTGCTGCCGATGGTGCTGGCCTAGGTATACGCTTCTTAAAACACTTAGAGCGCTGTCGTATCTTGCTTCACGTGGTAGATATTTTCCCTGTTGATGAAACGGATCCTGCCGAGCACGCAAAAGCGATCATTGAAGAGCTTGAAAAATACAGCCCTAAATTGGCAGAAAAGCCCCGTTGGTTAGTATTTAATAAAGTCGATTTACTACTTGAAGAAGAAGCTGAAGAACGCTGTCAGCACGTGATCGATGCACTAGGTTGGGAAGGCCCAGTTTATCAAATCTCTGCGTTCCAAAAGATGAACCTAGATCCTTTGTGTAACGACATTATGGACTTCATTGAAACTCTTCCAGCTGAACTGGAAGAGGAAGAAGAGAAGAAAGAAGTAGAATTCAAGTGGGACACTTACCACAAGAATACACTTGAAGCTCATGATGAGTTTGAAGATGACCTAGATGACGACGACTGGGACGAAGACGATTACGACGTGGAAGTTGAGTATCGTCGCTGAGAAACAGTCGTTGAGAAACAATTACTCATAACCAGTGCTCTAAAGCAAATTAGAACAAAAAAAGCTCGCATCGTTGCAAAGACAACGTGCGAGCTTTTTTGTAAGTAACGCGGTTAGGCTAATGCACCCTCATCGTGCTGGCTTACTCACTGATATGATAGATAACCTTTCCCAGCAATTGAGCGCGAGTAAACTTACCCATGGCCTCTTGGCTTACAGAGTGGGCCTTGTTATCGCCCGTTAAGGTAAACGTTCCGTCGATGTTAACATGGTCTACCCTTTTGATAATTACGCCGTAAGTGCTGCTTTTAACAACTACGATTTGCCCACTACGCAGCCACCTAAAAGGCCATCTCATTGCACAGACAAAGTCACCGTCGTTTAGAGAAGGCAACATGCTGCTCCCCGTAACTCGCATAATTTTAAACATTTAGAGGTCGGGATAAACCACTTCTTCAGAAGGTGGATAGGGGCACGTTGCTTTTTTGGTTGCGACATTTTTGGTTGCCCAAAAACGCTCGGCAAATTCATTCACTAACGAAAGCAGCTCTTCAGCTTTTTCTCTGCTGACGTGTTGCTTACACCCAGAACCGGCCAGCATGATTTTATGTACCAGCTCGTTAGTGTCTGGAAACTTCTCAAACTGAGGGGCTTTAAAGTAATCGCCCCATATTACCCTGACTTCTTGCTTTACTTTCTCTGCATGGGTTTCCTTTTCTGCTACTAGGCGGCTCATTTGCGCTTGATCTGCGAACGTAAGTGTCTCTTTTTCGGCCAGTTCGTTAAGTAGGTCTACGAAGCGAATAACACTCAACGCAGCCAACTGCGCCGAAAACGGATCGTAAATTTTGCAAGGAATGTCGCAATGTGCGCTAACCGCAGGGAATGGGCTAACGGCATGAAGTTTTGAGAGTAATTGATGAATCATAATTTGTACCCCCTTACTTTGCTGAGCGCTTTTTAGCGTTGAAGTATTTGTAAGCCGCAAAGCCACACGCAGCTGCACAGCCTACAAGCGACGCGTAAAACAGAGCATGCATAACACCGCTAGTCCAGTGTTCATGATCGTGTCCTGCATGAGCGAATGCGCCTGAACTAAATACAGCGGCGTATAGCATTAGAGCTGAGCGTTTAAGGTTAACTTTCATGAATTCTCCTAAAGCGTTAGTAAAAGTAAGGTGAAGTAGTTAGGCGCATAAGTATCGGTGCAACTACACGGCGAAGCGCAGTGGTACATTGCTGTTCACGATGTTGTTCGAGGCGCTGATGACAGTATGAGCTCTGTCGACAATGGCGTTTCGGTGGTGAGGCAGTTTCAGATGAAAGTATGTCTCTTCAAGCAAGCTTGTTAAGCCCATAATCTTAGCTGTCATTGCGTTGTTCTCACCGCCGTCTACCTCAAGCAGAATAACGGCGATATCAAACGCACAGCCAAGGTATGGAATTGCTTCACTGAACTGACCGCTTTGCATAAGCATTGTGCCTTGCATTTCATCGCGCGCCATTACGTGTAGGGCCTGTTCTGGGTTGTTGTAAACCCAATCTGCGTGTTTAGGGCATAGATAGTTTATTTGCATTGTCGCGACCTCCTGTATACACACTAGAACAGTTAAAATAATAATGCAAATGATAACTGTTTCTATTTGTTGGGTGTTAAAGCGATACCCTTTGAGCCAATACACATTTGGTCGCTGATATTGATATACTGCCGCGGTTCAACAATAAAAACGGCTTTATAGGTAATGAAATGAAGATAGCGATGATTGCTGCTATGGCGAAAAACAGAATTATAGGCGCAGATAATGATATGCCGTGGCACTTACCGGCTGATTTAAAACACTTTAAAGCGATCACCTTAGGCAAAGCCGTCATAATGGGCCGCAAAACCTATGAGTCAATCGGAAGGGCATTACCTGGCAGGCCAAACATTGTTATAACGAGTAATGCTGACTACAGCTTATCTGACGCGACGGTAGTAGATTCACCAGAGTCAGCGATTGAGGTAGCCAAAGCGCTAAGCGCAGAGAACAGCGACAACGATGAAATAATGATTATCGGTGGCGGTACTATTTACCAAACGTTCTTAGATAGCGCTGACACTTTGTATCTCACACATATTGATTTGACTGTTGACGGAGATACACAGTTCCCAGACTATGAGGCGGCAGCAAGTTGGACGGAAGTATCACGTGATGAACATGACGCCGATGAGAAAAATCCTCACCCTTACACATTCGTTACTCTCGTTCGAAACTAACGGAGAGATTGGAACTAGGTCCAATTTAAAATAAAAAAATGCCAGTGTTGTGAAACTCAAAAATTGAGAGCTTCACAACACTGGCATTTTTATTTTTGCGTTGCGCGCAGATGCTACTTCATTTGGTCGAACAGGTTCTCTAATGAAAGACCCTGATGACCCAACATATCGCGAAGACGGCGAAGTGCTTCTACTTGAATTTGACGAACACGTTCACGTGTTAAGCCAATTTCGGCACCCACATCCTCAAGTGTTGAAGGTTCATATCCCATAAGACCGAAACGACGAGCAAGTACTTCGCGTTGCTTGGGGTTTAGTTCTTCAAGCCAGGTTACAATATTACTTTTGATATCTGAGTCTTGTAAGCTCTCTTCAGGGCTAAACTCTTTCTCGTCAGCAATAATGTCGAGGAGAGCTTTATCATTTTCTCCACCAATAGGTGTATCGACAGAGGTAATGCGCTCGTTTAAACGCAACATCTTAGTGACATCTTCTACAGGCTTATCAAGCGCTAGTGCAATTTCTTCTGCAGTTGGCTCATGATCAAGCTTTTGTGAAAGTTCACGAGAAGCACGTAAATAAACGTTTAGTTCTTTCACTACATGAATAGGCAAACGAATGGTGCGCGTTTGGTTCATGATAGCGCGTTCGATGGTTTGGCGTATCCACCATGTGGCGTATGTTGAAAAGCGGAATCCGCGTTCAGGATCAAACTTCTCTACGGCACGAATTAGTCCTAAATTGCCTTCTTCGATTAAATCTAGAAGTGCCAACCCACGGTTGTTATAACGGCGAGCAATCTTAACAACAAGGCGAAGGTTGCTTACAATCATACGTTTACGAGAGGCTTCGCAGCCTTTCAGTGAGCGGCGCGCAAAATAAACTTCTTCTTCTGCGGTTAGCAGTGGTGAAAAACCAATCTCGCCTAGATAAAGCTGTGTGGCATCTAGGTTTTTAGGTTGGTCATCCTGACTGAAAATAGCGTCGTCATTTTCTAGGTCAGCGTCGTTAACTAAGGTTTCGTCAGCTTTCATATCAGCTGGCATATCGATGACTTCTACATCATCTTGCGGTTTTGATTCTAAGGCTTTATTTGACTTACCCATCATGAATCTCCTGCTACAAGGTTTACCTTATGACGTTTCTCCTTTGTCTTTTTTTATTGTTATTTATTTTTATTATTTTAATGCTGGCAGGTATTTCATAGGGTCTAATGATTTCCCTCTATACCTAACTTCAAAGTGAAGTTTTACCGAATTTGTTCCGCTGTCACCCATGGTTGCAATTTGCTGCCCTGCCGACACCCATTCTCGTTCTTTGACTAAAATAGTGTCGTTGTAGGCATAGGCACTTAGAAAGGTATCTGTATGCTTAATGATAACCAGATTACCGTAACCTCTTAGTGCGCTACCTGAGTAAACAACTTTTCCATCTGCTGCCGCTACGACTTTACTGCCTTTAGCACCAGCGATATCAATACCTTTGTTGCCTGACTCTGACTTACTGAAGGTTCCAACTACCTTACCTTCTGCAGGCCACACCCACTCTTGTACTTTGTCTGGAAAACTCGTCGGTGTTTGTTTTTTGACGCTTTGTGACGGCTTCTTGACAGTTGTAACATTTTGTGGCTTAACAACTTTTTCACTTTCACGATACGCCTGTGGTTGTGGGCGGTCAACCAAACTTTTGTCTACATTTGATGTGGTCGGAGCTGTTGACTGATTGGTCTTGGACTTAGGTATAACGGGGGCTGTAGCCACATTCGAAGGTGGCGTGACGTTTAAAACTTGACCAGGGAAAATGGTGTAAGGAGCTGATAATTGGTTGTATTTTGCTAAGTCGCGATAGTCATTTCCCGTGTACCATGCCACCGCATAGAGGGTGTCTCCCCGTTGAACTTTATAGGTTTTTTTTGTGTATTCTTCGCTTCCATCTGAAACTTGGCTATTTAATAAAACCACGGGAGCGGGTGCACTTCTTCCTGCACAGCCCCCGATGAGTACACAAATATATAACAAAATTCCTATGTGAAGGTGGGGCCTACGCATGTCATCGCAATAGTAAATAAGCGAATAATGCGAGGATGACTACTCCCCATCCAAGCACTTCTACATACTGCCTTAGCTTTTGCTCCATGGCTGCGCCCCCCCAGCGCATGAGTGCTGCGACCAAAAAGAAGCGTGCGCCTCGACCAACAGCAGATGCCAGTACAAATGGCAAGAAGGCCATTTGCAAGAAGCCAGCACTCACAGTGAAAATTTTATAAGGGATAGGTGAGAAACCAGCAAGAAAAACTACCCATACGCCGTAGTCTTTAAACCACTGCATTGCCGTGTCTATTTTGTGGGTATACCCCCAGCTCTCGATAAGCGGAGCCAGCCAAGCATCGAAAGCAAAGTAACCAAGCCAATAGCCAGCTATACCGCCCAAAATCGACGCGATGGTCGTAATAAAAGCGAACTGCCATGCTCTAGCAGGCTGAGACAGTGCCATTGGCGCAAGCATAACATCAGGTGGAATAGGGAAGAAAACCGACTCTGAGAAGCTTAACCCACCCAAATATTTGGTTGCGTGACGATGTCTCGCCCAGCGTAACGCCATGTCATAACATGGCTCAAAAAGCTTCACATTAGCTCTCCTGCTACAAGGGGAACAAATCGGACCGATTCAATGGTCGATGTTTTTAGTTCACCTTCAATCCTATCAATACACAGTAACGATTGTTGCTCGTTACCTACGGGAATAATCAACCGCCCGCCTTCTTTAAGCTGATCGCACAAATCCTGTGGAAGACTTGCAGCGGCGGCGGTGACAATAATGGCATCGTAAGGGCCCTTGGACGCCCAACCTTTCCAACCATCGCCGTGTTTCATTGCAATATTGTGAAGGTCGAGCTGATTCATTCGACGTTTCGCTTGGAACTGCAATGATTTAATACGTTCAACACTGAATACTTTGGCAAAAAGCTGCGCGAGTATAGCGGTCTGATAACCTGAACCCGTGCCTATTTCTAACACTTTCTCGGGTTTATTAGGGCTATCTAGCAGCAACTCTGTCATTTTCGCAACAATATAAGGCTGCGAAATGGTTTGGCCTTGACCTATTGGCAATGCCGTATTTTGATAGGCCTTATGTTTCAGCGCGTCGGGTAAAAAGCTCTCCCGCGGCGTACCAGCAATGGCGTTCAATACTGCTTGCGAACGTATTCCCTCGTTATAAAGCAGTTGTGCTAACGCGTCTCCTTTTCTAGAAGCTCTCATGATGTTGCGTACTTTCCTTTATTCTTATCCACAGCCACGCGAGGTTTAGTCTGTTGCGCGCCACGCTTTCTCAATACTCTTTACACCCTGTTAATTGGGGACAAGGTTTCCACGCACTCTCTAAGGACTGAGGTTGCAAAGCAGCCACTTGGAAGCGCAAACGAGATAGTAAATGTATCACCCTTACTCTGCCATTCAAGCTGTGAAGGCCAAATTTTTATCGCGCGACGCTCTTGTTCGAACCCGCACTGGCTTAAAAAGTCGATAACTTCACTATTTTGCTCTGCAACAGATTGCTCAAGTGCTAGTGTGTCAGCTTGCGTAACAAGTTCACCTTTACCCCACAGCGGTGCTGAAGGGCATACGTCTTTGGCATTAAAACGACGTTGTGCGTCTTGCTGCTGCTCAGAGCCGTCGGAACCTTCGTTGATGAAAAAGCTGTTAGAACCTGAAAGCACCAGCGCGTCGCCGTGAGTGACCTTGTCGAACATGTCTTTTTCTAAGCGTGCAGAAAGCATTTCATTAAATAGCCAGCTGCGCAGTGCAGAAAGCGCCATGGAACGTTTGTTGCGGTGTCTGATGGTTTCACCGTTTACCATTCGCTCGGCCATTACCAGGTTTCCACCGCGTTGCACTTCACCCATGTCATTTAAGCGCATTACGCCAAAGCGTTGTTCGCCGTAATAGTTCGGCACACCGTGCTTTTCAATTTCTTGAAGACGCTCTTCAATGGCCTCAGGATGCAGTACCTGGCGCAAGGTAATCGTAAAGTGATTGCCTTTAAGCTGACCCGTTCGCAACTTTTTATTGTGACGCATTTGCTTAAGCACTTTAACGCCTTCCAGTTCAAAGTTGCTGAAGTCGAAGTCAGGCTTACCCGGCGCATGAATACCAAACCACTGTTGCGTTACCGCGTATTTGTCTTTGCGACCAGCATAGGTAATTTGGCGTAATGGAAGGTTAACGAAACGGGCTAGCTGCTCAGCGACAAACGCGGTATTGGTGTTGGTTTTTTCAATAAATACAAACTGGTGCTCGCCTTCACCACAAGGGGTATAACCCAAATCCTCGACAACTTGAAAATCGTCGGCTTGGAATTTAAAAATACCGGTGGATACAGGTTTTGCGAAATAGTACTGCCAGTGGTCAGTGTGTAAAGGCTTCATAATTTTTCCAGTAGAACAACGGCGTGAGAGGCAATGCCTTCTTTACGGCCTGTATAGCCTAGCTTTTCAGTGGTCGTTGCTTTTACGTTGATGTCGTCAAGCGATACGTTGCAGTCTTGGGCAATAATCTCACGCATAGCAGTAATATGCGGCGCCATCTTAGGTGCTTGCGCCACAATGGTCATATCTGCATTACTTAAGCGGTAACCTTTCTCCCTTACTACATTGACAACGTGACGCAGCAGCACGCGGCTGTCTGCACCCGCGTATGCGTCGTCTGTGTCAGGGAAGTGCTTGCCAATATCACCGAGTGCTGCTGCACCTAGCATTGCATCACACAGTGCGTGTAGTAATACATCGCCATCTGAGTGAGCTAACAGTCCTTGCTCATAGTCGATACTGACGCCACCTATTGTGATGGGGCCTTCACCGCCAAACTTGTGTACATCAAATCCGTGTCCAATTCGCATTATGATTGTGCCTTTTGATTTTTTGCGCTGTGGCTTTGAGCTCTGTAGTTTTGAGCGTTCTGGCCTTGCGCGCTTAATTTTTGCTTAAGATAAAATTCTGCCAAAGGAAGATCGGCCGGATGCGTTATTTTTATATTTGCCGGACTTCCGCTTACCATGGCAACTTTGTAGCCTTCAAGCTCCATGGCAGAGGCTTCGTCTGTGATATTCGCGCCCTGTGATAAACCATTTTGAAGCGCGCGTTTTAGCAATGTTGCTGGAAAAAGTTGAGGCGTTAAAGCGTGCCAAAGACCGTCCCGGTCTTCAGTGTGAGAAATAACATTTGTTGAAGGTCTGACCCGCTTCATGGTGTCACGAACAGGGGTAGCTAGAATACCGCCAGAAACGTTATCACTGCTCATTAATTCGAGCAGTGCGGAAATATCGCTCTCTTCTATACAAGGCCTCGCGGCATCGTGAACCAGTGCCCAATCGTTCTCGCCAAGTGACATAAGCCCGTTCAATACACTATCAGCGCGTTCCTTTCCGCCATCTACAACGCGAATGGGTTTTTCACGTAACCGATATTGATCAAAATACGCGTCACCTGGGCTTATCGCTACGATCACGTCATCGATTAACGGATGCTGTAGCAGCGCGTCAATCGTGTGTTCAAGAATGGTTTTACCATTTAAGGTGAGGTATTGCTTTGGGCGGTCAGCCTGCATTCGGCTGCCAACTCCGGCTGCGGGGATAACCGCAACAACGCGGGGCGATGTCATTTTCTTCACTTAGAATCTGCGGGCAAAATACGGTAGAAGGTTTCTCCCTTTTTGATCAGACCGAGTTCATTTCGGGCTCTTTCCTCAATGGCTTCTAGACCAATTTTTAAATCGCTAATATCAGCTTTAAGTAGGGCATTGCGCTGAGCGAGGTTGGCATTTTGAAGGGCTTGAGAGTGAACTTCTTGTTTTCGGTTGAAGTAATCGGGAATACTATTTTTTCCAAACCATAGCCTGTATTGCAATAGACCAAGCAGTACTATCAATACAATGGGAAGCCATTTACCTTGCAACACAGATTCACCTGACAATGTGGTTAAGCGGAAAAAAAGCAGAGGCTCTTCGCCTCTGCTGTGTCTTATTATGCCGCGAAGCAGCGTCGAGTCAAAGGCGCATTATTCACCTTGGCCCAATTTTCCCTTCAATTTATCAAACAGCTTACTTTTTTGCTGCTCAACAACGTTGTTAAGTTGAGCTTGAAGCAGCTCCTGAAGGGCGGCACTGTCGCCTTGGGCTGCGCTAAGCATACTGTTTACGTCAACAAGCTCGCCTGATAGCAATGATTGTTCGTTACTTATCATGCTGTTGAGTTTGTTGTTTAATTCATCCAGCTTGTCTTTTTGGCTGGCAGTAAGCTGTGAAAGCGCCGCTTTAGCCAGCTTATTATCCAGATCAGACTTAATGTTAAAGCCAGGGTCTGAAAGCGTGCCGTCTAGCAGCATCGTCATGTTTAGGCTGGTTAACGTTTGCAGTGCCTGCGCAATAGCACTGGTGATATCACTGGTGCCAGTTGCTTCCATAACGAGCTGCTGAAGGTCAACTTCGCCCGTACCGGTAAGCATGTTATCAGTGACTTTCATCGATCCATTGGTTTTCATCAGCGCTGATTTAAGCACCGCATTTAGTGTTTCATTACCGCTAAATGAAATGTTAGACATATTCACACCGGCTAGCTGCCAGACTTGGCTAGCGTCAACCCCGTTGCCGTCAATCCAGAATTCACCGCTGGAAGTAAACGACTTTAGTAACTCGCCCGCTGCTTCAATAGTAAAGGTGGTGGGGTTACCGAATACTTCGTGAACGTTTGTAATGTTGTTCCATTTGCTGGTGATAGATTCATTTTGCCAAAGCACTGATACATTGGCTTCTTTCACCAAAATCGACGGCACTTCAGTCGGTGCTTCACTTTTTTCTTCACCTTGAATGAGCGGCATAACAATTTGCATTGCTGCCATAAGGTACTCAGTGTATTCCGCCGCTTTGTCGCCAAACACAAAGTAAGTGACTTGAGAAAGTGCCGCTTGGTCACCTGCAATTACCCCTTTTAGCAACGCGTAATCTTCTTGTGGCGCTTTCTTAAGTGCTTCAACACTTTCACTAAGGGCTTGTTTGGCATCGCTCGCTTTTTCCGTGAAATTGCTAATAAGCGCGCGGTCTGCCTGCATTTCTTCTTTCAACTTATCAAAAGAAGACTTTGCCTGTACCAAGGCTTGAGGGTCTTTGTAGTTCGTTTCTTTTAGCTGGGCTACCTGCGTTTTGTAGTACTCAATGCGCGACTTATCAGGTAGAGATTCATAGTCGTCTTTCAAACCTTTTCCATAGGTTTCGTAGGCAGACTTTGCATTTTCAATGGCAGCAGTGGTTTTTAGTGGATTGCGGGCGAGAAGTTCGTCAACCGTAGGCACGGCTTCTTTGGCTTTTGCTTTAATTTCGTCAAATGACAGTGAACGTTCTGGAACGCGATACACTTCACCTTCAGACTCGCGCTGTGTATCGAACTGCACTTTCAGTAAATCAAGATTGTTTACGATAACTTGATCATCTAACAGTGGCTTTAGCTCAACGTCTGCATGAGCTTCGCCTACAAAAACTTGGTTGTGAGTAGGCTTTGTGGGGTTGGTGAGTGCAATACCTTTCAGCGTAACAGTTGTTGGAAAAAGAGAGTGGTCGAACTCGTCGATATTCACTTCTGCTCCATAGGATTCGCCCAGCTTGGACTCAAGAATAGATTTGATGATGGTATTGGCGAACAGGAAATACACCAAAAATAGCAACACGAAAAAACCGACAACCCATAATAAAATAGGCTTACCCTTTGAACCACTGCTCATATTCAACTCCTTGATTTTTTGCGCGTCTGGCTTTTATTGCGCATAAGTCACTACTTTGGTGGCTAGTATATCGCTCAATAAAAAGTAATCGATTAACCGCCACTTATGGTGCCTCTGAGTGTAATGCACTCAGGTCTTTTCTTCCATACGCAGAAGGTAGGTGTATTGATTAAACCATGTGAGCTTTTAAACAACTTGACGTAAGAGAAGCAAAATTCGGCAAAGTTTACTTTTTTTAAAAGAAAATTACCGTGAGCTATGGAGTGGTAGCAGCAGTAAACGGAGCCTGCTTCTCAATGCTTTGCAGCAAAGCGCAGCAGGCTCGTTGAAATGTAAAATGCTTTAAAGCTTAAAGCGGTTCGCAATGTCCATTATTGCTATACAGCTTGCGCGTAACGCCTGGCTCGCAGCTGCTAATTCATCTGCCGTTCTCAAGCTACTATCAGCAGCACCCGAAAGCGCATTGATGCGCATATTCGCTTCGGTAGCGGCTTCCGCTTGCTGCTCGGTAGCCCGCGCTATTTCGCTACTCATATCTGCAATTTCAGTCATTAAGCGATCAGCTTCTTGCAGATTTTGATTCGCCTGTATAGCGTTGTCTACCGTTTTGGTTGACGCTGACTGGCTTACTTTTACTGCATCTACTGCGCTTTTGGCATTACTTTGCAGCTTTTCTATCATCGCTTGAATTTCATCGGTACTTTGTCCGGTTCGACTTGCCAGTGTACGCACTTCATCAGCTACGACGGCGAAACCTCGTCCTTGCTCGCCAGCTCGCGCTGCTTCTATAGCAGCGTTAAGCGCCAGTAAGTTAGTTTGTTCGGCAATGCCGCGAATTACATCAAGCACTGCACCAATGCTTTCAGTCTGCGCAGCAAGTTCGGTAACAGCGCTACTTACGCTTTCAATATCAGAGGTAAGAGAGCGTATATCGTTTACGGTACTATCCACAACCGAGGCGCCGTTTTGCACGTTACCCCGCGCGCTGCTGGTACTTTTTTCTGCAGAATCTGCGTTATTGCTAACCTCATTTATCTGCGTTGTCATCTCTTCCATGGCAGCGGCAACTTGAAGCATATTTTCATTTTGCGTCTGTGCCTGAGCGTTACTATTTTTACTTGATGTTTCTACAAGTTCTGCTTGCTGGGTCAGTGAATTAATATTCTCACGGATCCCCAACAGAGAATGGCGCATTTTTTCGGTATATTCATTAAAGTAGCGTGCCAAACGCGTTACTTCATCTTGGCCAGTTTCAGGCAACGAGCGGGTAAGATCACCTTCTCCTTGTGAGATATCCTTCATTCGCTCACTTACTTCTTGAACCGGTTTCACTATGCTGCCGCCAATCACATAAACAAGCACCACAACTAGCACTATGCTAACCAGACAAAACACCGCAATCACATTGCGAAGATGAGCAAACTCTTTTTCAAGATTGGTAAGGTAGATACCAGAGCCCACTGTCCATCCCCACGGCTTGAACTCTTTAACGTAGGAAATTTTGTCGGTAGGTGACTCTTCACCGGGAAGCGGCCATACATAATCGACAAAACCTTCACCTTTCGATTTCACTTTTTGCGCCATTTCTATAAAGAAGGCTTTGCCGTTCCCGTCTTTAAAGGTTCGTAAATCTTGACCGTCAAGGGCGGACTTAATGGGGTGCATAACCATAGATGGCGTTTGGTCTTGGATCCAAAAGTAGTTGCTGCCGTCGTATCGTAGCGCTTTGACGGCCTCTAACGCCAGTTGCTTAGCCGTTGCCTCGTCTACGTCGGCGCGCGCCGCGAAGCTACTGAGCATGGTATGAACCACCTCGACCAGGTGCTGATTTTCATCATAAGACTTTTGCTTTAATGCTTCGTAGTGCCTGTTTAAAACAACGGCAGTAAGAAGTACAAATAACAGCGTAATTAGGGCAACGATAATGCCCAAACGTTGAATTAAACTGAATTTTCTTAACCACATCGGCAAATACCTATCTATTTGTATTTTTGTTTTTTTAAAGTGTAGACGGTTTTTTATTAACCGCTTTTTATTACGATTAAAAATACACCATATATAGACGAGCTTTACTACGACTTTAGAAGCAAATCGCTCACCGCTTTTGTACTAAAAAATAATGCGGTATCAACAGGCTAAAAAATGTCATCTAACGCACTGAATACGTAGCTTGACAGAGAATCAAAAAAACTTTGCTGGTAGGGGCTTGGCAGGGCGATTTTGTGTGCTACCATCCGCGCAAATTTGGCACTGTCGTGATCTTCATCCAAAAGTATAAAGTTAAAAGAAGAACGACAGGTCAACGCAGGGTTTCGACTTTGCTTGTTTTTTAGCCGCTTCCATGTAACCGTGAGCAGTCTTACACGGCGGGAACGCTTTTTGTTACAGCTATTTCTATGAAAGGGTTGCAATGCTCATTAACGACACACTTCATACAACTTCACCCCTACGCCAGCGTATAAGAGACTACTATCGCATTAGTGAGTCGGTGGCTGTGGATCAAATCCTTCCCATTGCCGAGGTAAACCCACGTGCACGAAGCCGTGCATGGGAACGCGCACGAAAGATGGTGCTTCAAATTCGCCGAGAGCAAGAAGGGCACGGTGGTGTTGACGCATTATTAAATGAATACTCGCTATCTACAGCAGAAGGTGTGGTATTGATGTGCTTGGCTGAAGCCTTGCTGCGTGTTCCAGACAAAGCCACTCAAGATGAGCTTATTCGTGACAAACTGTCTCAGGGACAGTGGACACCTCACTTGGGGAATTCAGAGTCGTTATTTGTTAACGCATCGGCGTGGGGCTTGTTGTTTACGGGCAACATGGTGAACTATGCCGACAAGCGCAAGAAAGAACAGTTTGGCTTATTAAAACAAACCCTTGGCCGCTTGGGTGAACCTGTTATTCGCCGCGCCATGAACATTGCGATGCGCGTTATGGGTCGTCAGTTCGTTATGGGCGAAACCATTGAAGATGCGGTAGATCGCGCCAAAGAGAAAGAAACCAAAGGGTACGTATATTCTTACGACATGCTAGGCGAAGGCGCACGCACTATGCGCGACGCTGAGCGTTACTACGATGCATACGTAAAAGCAATAAAAGTAATCGGTAAAGCGGCTAACGGACGCGGTCCTAAGCGTTCACCGGGGATCTCGGTAAAGCTTTCTGCTATTCACCCACGCTTTGAATTTTCTCACCGCGAACGCGCCATGGCAGACATTCCGCCGCGCTTGAAAGCGCTGTGTATGATGGCGAAAGAATACGATATCGGTTTAACCGTAGATGCGGAAGAAGCTGACCGTCTAGAGCTTTCTCTAGATATTATTGAAGCTGTATTTCGCGATGAAGACCTGAACGGTTGGACAGGCTTTGGCTTGGCCGTACAGGCCTACCAAAAACGCGCAATCCACGTTATAGAGCACTTACGTGAACTTACCCTAGAGGTAGGTCGTCCGCTAATGGTACGTTTGGTTAAAGGCGCTTATTGGGATACTGAGATTAAGCTTACTCAACAAGCGGGCCTTGAAGAGTTCCCTGTATTTACCCGTAAGTCGTCAACAGATGTGTCATACCATGCCTGTGCGAACCGTCTACTTGAGTATCGCGACACCATTTACCCGCAGTTTGCGACTCACAATGCCTACACAGCGTCTGTTATTGTTGAGCTTGCTGGTGACGACAAAGAAGGTTTTGAGTTCCAGTGTCTGCACGGTATGGGCGATACCCTTTACGATCAGGTGGTAACACAGGATAAAATTCAGTGCCGTGTTTATGCTCCTGTAGGTGAACACGAAGACTTATTGGCCTACCTTGTACGTCGTCTTCTTGAAAACGGCGCGAACTCGTCGTTTGTAAACGCTATCGTTGACGATGAAAAACCGGTTGAGTCTTTGCTTGAAGATCCGGTAGAGAAAACACAACGCCTGAAAGTACGCTATAACAAGTTAATCAAAACCCCACGTGGGCTGTATGCGCCAGAGCGCGATAACTCCCGTGGTCTAGACCTTACCGACACCAATGCGGTAACGGCGCTTAAACACGAACTTGAACGCTGGCAGGATTACTACAAAGTAACCGGTGAAGTGCCAGAAGGTGCGACAGCGGTACTTAGCCCAACTAACCACAACGACGTGGTAGGTTATCATCATTACGCTACGCCTGATGATATGCGCAAGGCATTAGATGAAGCCGAAGCTGGGTTTGAAGCATGGTCTAAACGCGATGTAAGCGAGCGCGCTGAAATACTTAATCGAACGGCAGATGCGCTTGAGCGCCACATGGCTGAGCTTATCGCTATCTGTATGCGTGAAGCCGGTAAAGTAGCGCAAGACAGTATTGATGAAGTGCGTGAAGCCGTTGATTTCTGTCGCTACTACGCGGCGCGTGCAGAAGAGCTTGCTGAAGATCAACGCTTACTTCCTCGTGGTGTTGTGCTTTGTATTAGCCCGTGGAACTTCCCACTAGCCATCTTCTTAGGTCAAGTGGCAGCGGCACTTGTAACAGGTAACACGGTTATTGCTAAGCCTGCTGAACAAACCAGCATTATTGCGCAGCGCGCGGTAGATATTATGCACTCGGTAGGGCTGCCAGAAGACGCACTGAAACTTATTGTATCGCCTGGTAAAGAAGTGGGCGAAACCCTTCTACCAGACGAGCGCATTAAAGCGGTAATGTTCACAGGTTCAACGCAAACCGGTACGTTAATTTCCCAAGTGCTTGCAGAACGTGGTGGCGAACAGGTGCCATTGATTGCAGAGACGGGCGGTCAAAACTGTATGATTGTTGATTCAACTGCACTGCCAGAGCAGGTAGTTGATGACGTGATCCACTCTGGTTTCCAAAGTGCCGGTCAGCGCTGTTCAGCGCTTCGCGTATTGTTCGTACAAGATGAAATTGCTGATGACCTTATCGAAATGCTAACCGGCGCCATGAAAGAGCTTACCGTTGGTGACCCAACGCAGCTTGCTACCGATGTAGGCCCTGTTATTGATGAGAAGGCGCTTAAGAGCCTGACCGATCACCAAGAGTATATGGAAGATAAAGCTAAGCTGCTTTATCGCAATGAAATGCCAGCAGGCTTTGAAAACGGTACTTTCTTTGCGCCGACCTTATATGAAATCAAGAACATTGATGTGCTTGAAAAAGAAGTGTTCGGCCCTGTGGTACATATTGTTCGCTTTAAGTCGAAAGACCTTGATAGTGTGCTAAAGCAAATCAATGGTACAGGTTACGGCCTAACTATGGGCATTCACTCGCGTATTGAAGAGCGTGCTAACGAACTAGCAGCCAAGAGCCGCGCGGGTAACGTATACATTAACCGCAACATGATTGGCGCTATTGTTGGCGTTCAGCCTTTCGGTGGACGTGGATTGTCTGGTACAGGTCCAAAAGCGGGTGGCCCTAACTATCTGCCTCGCTTAATGATGGAACGTGCCACACCTAAGCCATCGCACATTGATGATGTAGACGGTACTGATGCAGCACTTGTAGGTGATGAAAAGATTGCCGAGCGTGCGCACGTGATGATGGATAAAGCGAAAGCGGTAGAAGTGCAGTGGCGTCATACGCCGTTAAATGACCGTATTTCTATGGTACGTCAGCTTCTGGCAAAAATTGCGAAAGTAGACATTGTTGATGAGCTTGCTGATGACTTGAACCGTACGCTTGCGACAGCGCGTCAGCAGTTAACCAGTGTTGAACGCAAGCTTGCCAAGCCTCAAACCTTGCCGGGACCAACAGGTGAATCGAACAAGCTTTACCTAGAGCCTCGCGGGATTTTGGTGTGTTTTGCCGATAAAGAAGTAACCTTTGAATACTGGTTACTGTCTATTGTGACCGCGCTATCAACGGGTAACCCGGTAGTATCAGTTGTGTCTGAAATCTTCTATGAAGAAGCAGTAGAAATTCAAAACAAGTTTGAATCTACTGGCGCACCAAAAGGCTTATTCCAGG
This sequence comes from Alteromonas sp. G4i13, assembly GCF_054960505.1. Classification (NCBI taxonomy): domain Bacteria; kingdom Pseudomonadati; phylum Pseudomonadota; class Gammaproteobacteria; order Alteromonadales; family Alteromonadaceae; genus Alteromonas; species Alteromonas sp. G4i13. The sequence goes on from NZ_JBHNYX010000013.1 coordinate 28,201, forward strand.
TAGCGCGTCTTGCGCATCTAGATACCTTGCTAATGGATGAAGATTTATCTGGCGTGGTGGTCGACTCTGGTACAGAGCGTACTGCGCGTATTACAGCAATGCTGTCATCTCGCGAAGGCGCTATCTTGCCGGTTATCACAGCAGAATATAACGATAACCTTATTCAGCGTTTGATGACCGAAAAAACCATCAGTATTGATACTACGGCATCAGGTGGTAACACATCGTTGATGACCCTAGTTGAAGATGATGAATAAGCGGTAATACTTGCGGTAAATACCGACTTGGCAAGATAGCGATTTAATTGAGAGCTATCTTCACAACATGTCATTCAAAGGCCAGCGCTAAGCTGGCCTTTTTAATACCTTATTCTTACCTTTCTCATTTATTTCTAATTCCTTGCTCTTTCCTTAACCGGACCTTAACCCTGCGTTTGAAATACTCGTGTCAGTTAATTTAAAAAAGCTGCGCATAGACCTTCGAAAGTAGCCTGTGCGCCAAATGATAGGCACAAGTCATGGGCAAGATAAAACTGACGGTAAATAGCATTACCCTTTGCATTTTGCTGTCTGCATGTACAAGTACTGATGACAGAGCGTTGAGCGAATCGGCATCGTCGTCAACGGGTAACAACGTTGTGTGGCAGTCTCAAGCACAGCAACAAGAATCAACACAAACCTTGCTGCTGAATTCGGACACGACGTTAACCGATATCATTGATATCAAAGAGTTACCCCACTTAGCCGGTTACATTGATGAAGCCCTGTCTTCTAATGCTAGTCTGCAGCAGTCGTTAATAACGCTTAGAAAAGCACAAGTAGCCATTGATAGTGCAAAAGCGGATAGGAACCTTAATGTTGACGCGAGCTTCTCTGCGTCAAAAAGTGAAACCACCAATAGCAGTGCATCTACCAGCTCAAATACCAACTCCAGTACGAGCTCTAATTCGAGCAGTCCGAGCTATAGCGCGAGCATGAATGTCAGTTGGGAGCTGGACCTATGGCAAAAAATCAGCGATGGAATAAGTGCAGCAAACTTAGATGCAGCAAGTGCCAGAGCCAGCTATCAGTCTGCCAGAGATTCTCTGGTCGCTAACGTAGTAAGAAGCTATATCGACGTACTCACTCAGCAGCAATTACTGAATATTGAGCAGTCTCGGTTAACGGTACTAGAAAATAACGAAGCCGTTATTTTAAAGCGCTATAGCACCGGGCTGGGAAGCCTAGACGATTTAGATACTGCGCGTACAAGCAGTGCAAATACTCGCGCTACTATTGCCCAATATGAAAATGCACTTTTAACAGCAAAGCGCACGTTGGCCGTACTCTTAGGCAGACAAAACCAATCGCTAAACGAGCTCAACACTCAAGTTAGTTTTCCCGACGTGTTATTGCCGCTAACAACTTTGCCGAAACAGGATCTGGCACGTAGACCCGATCTTCAGGCGGCCTTTTATGCGTTAAAAGCAACAGAGTTTGAAGTCGATGTGGCCTACAAAGCCCTGTTGCCAAGCATTAGCTTGTCTGCATCCCTTTCTGATAATGCCTCTACACCTTCACAAGCTTTGTTTACTAACCCTTTGTGGAGTTTGCTTGGACAGATGACCGCGCCACTGTTTCAGGGGGGCGCTCTAAGGGCGCAAGTTGAAGATGTAAAGCTAACCTCAGCCAATGCCTGGTGGCAGTATCGCGAAACGTTATTAACGGCGGTACAGGAAACCCAAAATGCGCTGGATAGCGAAACCGCGTTGAGTGCTCGAATTAGCCACACCAACGTGGCGTTAGCAAATGCGGAGCGCAGCGTCTCTACCATTGAAGGTCAATATCGACAGGGCCTTGCTGACATCTTGGACTTACTCTCCGTGTATGACACGCGCTTTAACCTACAAGCTCAGGCAGTTGAACTGCACGCCCAGAAATTACAAAACCGAATTGACTTAGGCCTAGCCCTTGGCCTTGGAGTGTCACAATGAGAAACAAACGAATTATTGTAACCTTACTCGCTGCTGCAAGTATTGCGCTAGCGGTTATGTATACCATGATGAATATGGGCGCCCAACATCCCGGCGCAAAACCGCAGACCGAATCAAGGCCAACGTCTCCAGCAATTTCCGCGAATGCTGAGCAATCACAAAATGGCGCTCAGGCAAAGAAACCTGCAGGTGGTGAAAGGCCAGCAGCATTACCTACTGCCGATAGCGGTGTGAACAGGCTTAACAAGGCAATCGACACGTCTTCAGTGAATACCACTAATCGCAGCCCAAAGGGAGAACAAAGCGGCAATACTCAGCTGGCTCAAGTAGGCGTTATTGATGTAACCGCCGACAGCTATAACGCTAAGGTGAGGGGGTATGGTCAGATTGTTCCGCAAGATAGTTTGAGCTTAGTCGCACAGGTTAGTGGTCAAGTTACTGATATATCTTCGTCTTTTAAAACTGGTGCCCTAGTGGCAAATAACACGGTATTGGCACGTATTGATGACACCAACTATCAACAGGCGTTAGCAAGTGCAAATGCTACCTATCAAGCGGCTGTGGTAAGTCTAGAAGAAGAGCGATTACAGGGTATTCAAGCGAAAGATGAATGGACACGTTCAGGGCTTGATGGTGAACCTTTATCGGCATTAGTACTGCGTGAGCCGCAGCTAAAGGCGGCTCAGGCCACTTTGGATGAAACCGAGCAAAGTGTAAATTCAGCCAAGCGAGATTTGGCGTTTACCTCGTTACGTGCACCTTTTAATGCATTGGTGGTCAGCCGTGACATTGCGCTAGGGAGCTATGTTCAAGCTGGCAGTGCGGTCGCCACACTCTATTCTGCAGATATTGCCGAAGTGGCTATTGGTCTTTCACCTAGCCAATGGGCTCAACTACCTTCTGGTGATGAAACGCAATTGTCTGGTGATGCCTCCCTTAACTGGCCGGTAACGCTTACCGATACCACTACGGGAAACACCTGGGTTGCCAATATCGTTCGCGCTGAATGGCATCAAAGTGATACAACGCGTCAGCGTAACGCCATAGCGGTTGTTGAGAAGCCGCTGGCGCAATCAACGCCTCTTCTATTCGGCAGCTTTGTGCAGGCAGACATTGAAGGAAGAGCACTCGACAATGTCTGGAAACTGCCGGCTTCTGCTATCTCGCAAAAGCAAGAAGTATGGTTAGTAATGCCATCTACCGGGCAGTTGGCAAAGTTCACGCCTTCGGTTTTGTTTGAAAGCGAAGGTTATGCCTACATCACCCCGCCAAAAACCAGTGAAGTTACGGGCGATATTGTGAGTAATGTTGCGGGAAAAACCTCGGGTAACGCTAGCGACAACAGCATGTCAGAACAGGTTGGCGAAATACGCCAAGCGCTGGTGGTTGCGCGCCCTTTAAACAGCTATCTGGTGAATACCAAAGTATTGCCTGTAGTGGAAGGACAAACAGGAGGGCAAGCTGATGACAAATAATCGAAACGGCGCGCCGTTTGACGGGGGCGAGAGTCCGAAAGGCAATAGGAATGGTGGGAATAACGCCCGGGGAATTATCGCTTGGTTTGCGCAGAACTCAGTAGCGGCCAATTTGCTCATGGTCAGCCTTATTGTGCTTGGCTTGGTTTCCATGAACGATATCCGCAAAGAGGCATTTCCAAGTATGGAGCCACGCTTTGTTACCATTTCAATGACATACGATAGTGGTGATCCTAAACAAGCAGAAGAAGGGATAGCTATCAAAATTGAAACCGCTCTGGAAGCAATTCCGGGGATTAAGCGAATTACCTCTACCTCGAACGCCAGCGGCGCCAGTGTGCAGGTAGAAAAAGAAACCGAATACGATTTAGACACGCTTTTCAACGACATCAAAACCGAAGTAGATAGTATTTCTAACTTCCCGTCAGATGCTGAAAACCCTGTTATCAGCAAAGCACGCCGACAAGAACACGCTATTTGGGTGCAGCTTTATGGTGACGTCGACCACGCTTCGCTTCAATACTTGGGTGAGCAATTAGAACGAGATTTACTGGCAACAGATGACATTCGCGAAGTCAGCGCAGGCAGCTTTGTCGACCCTATGATGTCTATTGAAATAGACGAAGGTAAGCTTCAAGCCTACGGATTAACGCTGTCAGACGTGGCTGATGCCGTTAACCAGGAGTCGAATACCGCGCTTACAACCAGCTTGCGCAACAAAGAAAAAGTGATTCGTTTAAAAGCGTCTGAACAGTCTTACTGGGCGAAAGATTTTGCCAACATCCCCCTCATTACCGATACCAATGGCGTCATACTCACCGTTGGCGATGTTGCTACAGTGCGCGATATGTTTGCCGACGACAGCTATCACTTGTCACGTTACAACGGTACCAATGGCTATGGCATCCAGGTGCTTATGGACGCATATGGTGACGTAACAAAAATGGTACAGCAGGCTCACGAAGTAGTGGACGCATGGCACGAAAAAGGCTTGCTACCTGAAGGCGTAGAGCTTGAAACCTGGTATGACAAAAGCACGCTTATTACCGAGCGATTGACGCTACTTACCAGCAATGCGCTTATGGGCATTGTGTTGGTATTTGTTACTCTTGCCGTGTTTCTAAATTTACGCGTGGCATTTTGGGTGGCGGCTGGCTTGCCCTTTATCTTCTTCGGCACCTTGTACTTCATGACCGACAGCTATACGGGAATGACGCTAAACGAAATGACCACATTCGGTTTTATCATGGCCCTTGGCATTGTGGTGGACGATGCCGTGGTGGTGGGGGAAAGCGTGTACGCCACGCGTAAACAGCATGGCGATACGCTTCAAAATACCATCTTAGGTACCCATAAAGTGGCGGTTCCCACACTGTTTGGTGTACTAACCACAGTGGCCACTTTTTTCGCATTATCGAACGTATCGGGCGGCTTAGGTACGCTTTATTCTCAGTTCGGCACTATCGTTACCTTGTGTTTGTTGCTGTCGGTGGTGGAATCGAAGCTGATCTTACCTTCTCATTTAGCTCATCTGCCAACTAAGCAAAAAGCGCGAAGGGGATTAGGTGGCGTATGGAACAAAGTACAGCAAAAAGCGGATGGTGGACTTCAGTGGTTTAATTACCGCGTGTATGAGCGCTTATTGAAAGTCACCGTAGCCTACCGTTATGCCGCTGTATTGTTGTTTATTGCCTTATTTGTCATGGTGGTTAGCCTACCGCTTATAGGTGCGGTAAGAGTAAGCTTCTTCCCCAGCATGCAGGGCGACACGGTTTCGGCCAATATGTCGCTTTACAGCGATGCCAGCTATGGACAGAACGAACGCAACTTAATGCTGCTAGAGAAAAATGCGCTTGAGGCAGACCGCCAATTAACCCAAGAAAATGGCGCAGATAAAAGTGGCATTAGCAGTTTGCAAGTAACGGCGAGTGGTGATCAAAGCGGCACAATCACCATTTCACTTGATGAAGACTCCTCTTATTCTCTTGATGAATTGTCGGCACGCTGGAATACGTTAACTGGCAATTTAGAAGGCGTAAAAAGTCTAAAAATACGCTCACGCCGAGAGATGGTCGACGGGTTTAACGTTGAAATTAAAAGCATTAACGACGATACCCTGACGGCGGCTAACGATGCCTTTATTGAAGTACTTAACAATATCGATGGTGTATATGCAGTTGAGAGTTCGCTAACACCCGGCGAAGCCATGATGCGCTTTGAACTTACCCCCGAAGGACGAGCGTTGGGGTTGAATACGCAAAGCCTATCGCAGCAACTGTTAAAAGCATTTGGTGGCGAAATTGTTCAGCGCTATTTGCGCGATAAAAACGAAGTAAAAGTGCGGGTGCGTTATCCTGAACAAGACAGAATGAATCCGTCTGATGTAATGAACACGCAAGTGCGTCTGGACGACGGCACCGTAGTACCGCTTTCTGTAGTGGCTAACGTTATTCAAGATGTACAAGAAAAACAGGTGGTACGTATAGACGGCCTACGCGCCCTAACGGTTAGCGCGTCGGTGGATAGCGATGTTATCACCTCAACCGAACTGGTGAATTACTTAAACAACGAGTTTGTTCCTCAGCTATCGCGTCAGTATCAGGACTTATCGCTTTATTTTGCCGGTGAGGCTGAGCAGCAAGCTGAAACGCAAAGCTCCATGCAGAGCGTGTTTATATTAGCCTTGTTGTCTATTTTTGCGTTGTTGGCGATTCCGCTTAAATCCTACGTACAGCCGCTTATTATTATGACCGCCATCCCCTTTGGTATAGTCGGAGCCATTATCGGCCACTGGTCGAATGGATTAATGATAAGTCTGCTCTCGCTGAACGGCATACTGGCGCTTAGCGGCGTAGTGGTTAACGACAGCTTGTTGTTGGTTTCACGATTCAACGCTTTGCGAGAAGAAGGTGTGCCGGTGGAAACGGCAGTTATTGAAGCTTGTACCAGTCGCTTGCGAGCTGTGTTGTTGACCTCAATTACCACCTTTGTAGGCTTATATCCCATATTGGGCGAAACGTCGGTACAAGCGCAGTTCTTAATTCCGGCAGCCGCGTCGCTGGGTTACGGTATATTGTTTGCCACCGTCATCACACTTTTATTAATACCCGCATTACTGTTAATTTATGACGATGTAAGCCGTCTAATGGCAAAGCATTTGGTTAAACCTTTAACGGAGAGTACGGCTAATGATCCGCGTGTTACTAGTGGAAGATGATATGGGCCTGGCGGGCAATATTATCGACTATTTAGAGCTTGAAGACATGGTATGTGACCACGCTGCAAACGGTGTAGCCGCGCTGTCTCTTATCCAAAAGCATCCGTTTGATGTTGTGGTGCTGGACATTAATTTACCGCGACTTGATGGCTTAAGCGTATGTGAGAGGGTGCGGGAAGACGGCAACGATACGCCTATTATTATGCTAACCGCCCGTGACCAGTTGGAAAACAAGCTAGAAGGGTTTCAAAAAGGCGCCGATGACTATTTAGTGAAACCGTTTGACATGCCCGAACTGGTTGCTCGGGTTTTTGCACTGGCGCACAGGCGTTCATCACAAGTGAAAAAGCTGCGCTTTGGCAACGTAAGTTTAGCAATGGGAAGCGACGTAGTAAGTGTTGAGAACGTGCCTATTAAGTTAAGCCCCACAGCATTTACGCTGCTAAAGGCATTGTTACAGCAACAAGGAAAAGTTATGCCACGGGAGCGTCTTCTCGATGCGGTTTGGGGAGAAGAAGCGCCAGAGAGCAATGCGCTTAAAGTGCATCTTCATAATTTGCGTAAATCACTGGTGCAAGCGAATGCCAGCATAGAGGTAAAAGCAGTAGCCGGCACAGGCTTTTGTGTGACGTTAAAACCAGAGCAGTCCAATTCAGTGCAAAGTACAAGCGCGGAACCAAAAAGTACAAATAAAGGAAACGATCAGTGGTAAATGGCCTTCGCATCAGCTTAAGACGCTACGTCTTGTGGTCGCTATTAAGTTTGGCCGCCGTAGTTATTGTGCTCTTTTCAATACAAAGCAGCGATAGCTTTTTCGATGGTATGGACGGCATGCTGAGAAATACCATGATACGGGCGGCAGAAAGCGCAAAGCTTGATGACAACAAGCATGCTCAAATTCTCGATTTACATGTTTTTGCGAACTACGAGAGTTTGCCTGACGAAGTGAAGCAGAGCTTTTCCAAAGAGAGCTTTATACCGTTTTCACTTATGAAAGATATCAACAAACCTGATTGGTTTTCCCGTCCTATTTCGGCTCACTTTGCCGTGTTAGTTCCGTTAGAAAATGGAGAATCGCGATACGTTACCCAAGTGTTTGTCGCGCCACCTTCTGACGGCAAAAAACACTTTAGAATAAACCATGTTATTTACAGCGCCATTGTGGGCGTAGTTGCACTGGTTTCGTTTTTTGTCGCCTTGCTTTTTCTTATGCGCAGCGTGTCTCGCCCCATAGAGTCATTGCAGAGGTGGGCGGCGTCTTTGGATGAACAAGAGCTCGATAAGCCTATCCCAGAGTTTCGTTATAAGGAACTTAACGCGCTAGCAGGGATGACACATGGCAGCTTGCAAAACGTGCGCAATACCCTAAATCGAGAACGAGAATTTGTTAACCACGCGAGTCACGAGCTTAGAACGCCGATTGCCGTTATTAGAAGTAGCGCGGCATTACTGCACAGAGTGATCGATAGTGAAAATACTAAAGGCAATAACGCGCTTGCGCGGGTGGATCATGCCTCAAAAACCATGGCAGATTTGACCGAAACTCTACTTTGGTTAGGAAGAAATGAAGAAGCAGCTTTACCCAAAGAAAAGGTTAACCTTAAAGCAATGGTTGAGGCTCTAAGCCAAGATTTAATGTATTTGCTGTCGGGAAAAGACGTGAGTGTGCAGCTGCAATTGAGCGATTGTGAGTTAACGCTGGCCAAAACGGCGAGCGAAATTGTGATAGGAAATGTGATTCGAAACGCTTATCAGCACACGCAGCAAGGAAGAGTCACAATAAGTCTTTCAGATGCAACGCTCACCGTGCTCAACGAAGAGGACGGCCTTGAAGAAGAGGCGCTTAACGAAAAAGGCCAAGCGACTTTATCTGCGCCGACTATCAGTGAATTAGATGGCGGATTTGGAATAGGGTTAAAACTCATTGATAAGCTTTGTGCGAAGCTTAAATGGGGTTATGCACATGAGAGGATAACAGCCCGAGGGTCACACGATGAACAAGGTGATGTTTCTCGTATGACAAGAGGGTATAGAGTGTTGCTTACAGTACGATAATAGGCGCATATAACTCATCAAAGTGTTTGCACGTTGTCACTCCTAATCCATTTACCGAAACGAGCCCAATAGAAAACGCCGATGCTAACATCGGCGTTTTCGTTTTTTAGCGTCCAGCTTTAAAACCTACACTACATCCATTCGCTGTTTCTACGCTTGCGTTTAGGAAGGTAAGTGAGCATTACACCAAGCAATATCCCCACGCCTGCCACTATGCCACCGCGAGTAAACCAGGTAACAAGCTCGTCTTTATTAGCGCTTTCAACCTTAGCCGTTAAACGAATAATTTGAGACGCTTGCTCGTCGTTTGTGGTGGTAAGTTTAGACACCTTTTGGCGAGCATCGTTAAGCTGCTGACGAAGTTTGGCATTTTCTGATTGTGCAGCTTGAAGTCCACTTTGGCTCTCAGCTAGCTTCTCACTTATGATTGGCAATTGCTCGGCTTGCGACATGGTATTAGACACAAACTTACTTTCAACCCAGCCTTTACGTCCTTCGTTGTCGGTAATTTGGGTAAATTCAGCATCATTGTCGCGGGAGAGCACAGTAATAGGTGTGCCCGCCTCAATTGAACCTAGAATGCGGTAGTTACGACCAGGTCCAGTATGCATAAAGATAAACAAGTCATCTCTTATGTAATGCGAAGAAGACGCTTCTAAATCAGCGGTATCTTGTAGCGAAAATGCTTGAAAAGAGCATGCAATAAGGGCTGCTGCTAACCACTTTCGAATCATATGAAGTCCAATTTTAGAATTTAAAACGTGAAGATGGTATTGGTTGACCGCGATAAAGGCAAGTTTGTTCCACTTTTGTCTAATTAAAGCATCTTGTTTCATGGCGCCAGCATTGCGAAAAGTAAGCGACAAAGGTAAGGTGTCAGCATCATAAGCTGTGCCTAGCGCAACCATGTCAGAAATAGAATTAAAATTTGTAACGGGTGACAACGCCCACCATGCGTTTACTCAACGTGTACTTCCTCTTTTCGAAAAAAACAGTATTCAGGTTAACTCTCATCGTGAAATGCGCCTTGAAAACGACTATTACGATACCGATAAGCTCGATTTTCAAAACAATAAAATGGGCTTTCGTGTTCGAGGTAACAATGGTGAATACGAACAGACGCTAAAGACTAACGGCGTGGTCAGCGGTGGTCTGCACAAACGCATGGAATACAATGTGAGCCTTGATAATTCAAGGCCCGACCTCACGCTATTTGAAGCCAGCGCTTGGCCCCAAGATTGGGACGTGGCGGCAAAAAACACGCGTCTATCTAAACAGTTTAGCACTCACTTTACTCGCAATGCCTATGTGGTTAGTGTGGGTGAAAGTGTGGTTGAGATTGTGCTGGACTGTGGTGAAGCAAGTACAGAAAAAGCCAGTTCCCCAATCAACGAAATAGAGCTTGAGTTGATGTCAGGTGATATCAACAGTTTGTTTACGTTAGCTGTGCTAATAAACGACAACATGCCGGTACGCCTTAGTGATGTATCAAAAGCGGCGCAGGGATATCAATTACTTCACGGTTTTAACGCTAAAGTTCGACACCTGCCAGATTTCCTTGCGCTTGAAGACACAACCACCACGGAAGAAGCATTTAGCCACGCGGTTCAAACTGCATTGGCGCATTGGCAGCACCACGAGCATGTGTTTTGCGAAAGTGGTTCAATAAAAATGCTCGCGGAAGTCGCCAAGAGTGTACGCTTGTTACTTCAAAGTGTATCGCTTTACTTGCCGGTTCTGCAGTGCCCTGAGCTACTAGCCCTGCATAAAAAACTGGTCACCCATGCGCAAAAGTGGGGTTGGCAAGACGACTTACAAAGTTTGCGTTACTTGCTCTCTAAAAAGAGCATGTTTAACAAAACTCTCAGCAAACATCCTGCAGTAGTAAGCTATTTGCAAGGACGACAAACAGGTTTAATGCAGGCTCATGAGCCCGAAAAGCTGTTTTTCGACAACGATGCCACAGACATTAAGCTACACGCCATAAGTCTTATTCAGAATAAGCCGTGGCAAAAAGTCGCAACGGGTTTTGATCATCCCGTGCTTGATCATGCAAAAGGCTGGCTGTCGCAAGGTTGGCAAACTGTACAGCAAAGTATGCCGCTAAATAAAACCATGGGGCCTGCCAATTACAGCGCTGTAGAAGTAATGCTTAGGCAGACATTATGGAGTGGATTTCTGCTCGGTGACTTGTTTGTAGAAGAGCGGGGTAATTTTCGCGCACCGTGGTTAGATTTGCTCACTGGTATTGATGAGCTGAATGCGCTGCTTATGTTAAAGCAGTCGATAGACGACGCCGAAGTAGACTCCCATGACGAAGTGCGTAAATGGACAGCAGAGAAACTCAGCACGCTTATTCGAATTATGGAACGAACTCGCACAGTGGCTATGCAACGTGACGTTTACTGGTAATTGTTTTCTATGCATATGTGGTTACTGTAAACATGCACGGTAAAGGCAACTCGAATCTCAAGGATGGAGGGCGCTGATGACCTCAGCCATAAATGACTATTTCCTTTACGCACTGCTTGGCATTTATGCCATTGGCTTTGTGCGTCTGTTCGTTCAAAAAGTCAATTTACGCAGTGGACGCTGGCTAACGGCAGCGTTTTTGTGCTGGCCTGTATTTATGCTGGATGAGTGGCTCCGTATGGCAAATGCCACAGGGCTGGCTAGTATCTACGGGTTATCAGAAGTATTTGCTGTTATCGCGATTACGTGTTGTTACCGCGCAATAAAACCCATGCTGTTAGCTTATCCTACGGCAAGAAAGCGACTGTGGTGGCCGGTAGTAGTGACCGGCGTTTTTCAGTGCGCCATTCTCCTGATACCCGTAGACGATAAGCAGCAATGGCTCTCATCGTCTCCTCATGGTCAGCCTCTGCTATTGTGGCCTGCCTATATTGCATCACTGTTAACGGGGTTTAGCGTGTTGCTCATAGGTATTCTTATTACCGAGCATATTCAAATGTACCATAGGCACTTACCAGAGCAGGCGGTGGATATAAAAAACCTGAAAATGCCTAGGCTTGCCGGAGTAATGGGAAGCTTGGTTGGCGTTGCGTTTATGAGTATTCTACTTGTGACGGCCGCAACATTCGGCTTCTTCCCTGTTCCTTTTTGGGAAGGGTTTCATCATCTGATGATTGGAACGGCAATTCTAATTGTACTGTTTTCACTAACCTTTATACGACGGACGTCCCCGTCGCCACTCGATTACGAACGCTTAGATGAAGGCAAGGCAACGCCTTATGAAATTAGCAGTATTATTTCTAAAGCAGAACGCTACACCATAGAATCAAAGGCGTACAAGGTTCGCTTCCTTACCCTCAGTGAGTTTTGTAAAGGGGCAGATATCGACCCCACCTCGCTCGCATTGGCCTTGCAACTTACTGAAAAGAAAAACTTTAGACGTTTCATTTTCCACTACCGCTTAGAGTACGCCAAGAATGTACTGCTGCGCAGCGACGCTAAACTTGAAGCCGTGGCAAAACGCATGGGGATAAATTCAGAAAAGTTTTTGAGTGAATATTTCGTTAAACACCTAAACTCCACGCCGCTAAGATAACAAGAGTATTATGCTAGGCGTTGAGTTCGCGTTAGCCACCAAATGCATTTATCAATATTTGATGGGTGAAGGTTTTACGTAAATAAAAGCCGCGAGGACGGGTTTTAATACGCTGACCTTCAGGCCCCAACGCGTCAGTGAGCACTTTCCCGTTTGCCGCCTTAGGACGAATGTGTAAGGCCTCGCCTTGACGAGAGGTGATCGACTCAACCTGTCCAGTTGCAATTTGCTCGACCAGTTCCTCCCAATCGTGTCTCAATACCGCATCTTCGTGTTCATTCGGTCGCCAGTAGAAGCCTGTTGCTACCCGCCTATGGGCCAGCGGAATAGCTCTGTCACCTTCAATTGGTAGCCATAATACCTGCTGCAGTTTGTTTCGCACGTTAGACGTTTCCCATGTAATGCCGGGCGTCATCAAAAGCGGGGCAAAACAGACGTAGGTGGTTTCTAAAGGCGAAAAATGGGCGTCGATGGGAATGGTTTTAAGTTCGATGCCAAGTTCAGGAAAGTCCTGCTGAGGCTTCGAACCTGCACTCGCGCCCAGCCACTTCTCTATCAGCATGCCTGGCCACCCCTTGTGACGTTGTAAATTGGCCGGTATGGCTACATTTGCCATGTCCGCAAGCTCTCCAAGCGTCAAGCCCGCTATCGCATGACAACGAGCTAAAAGGCTATCTGGAGATGACGGGGGAGACGCTGGTGGCTGCATAAATATGGTTAATTTCCTGTTTGAAAAGCGGGTACGAATATTAAGACTATGATTGGAGCATAGTTTGTGGAAGAATGAAAACATATAACAGTATAGTGTGCCCGGGAGTCTATGTGATAGATGCCGATGGATTCCGTGCGAATGTGGGCATAGTGATTTGCAACAAAATGGGTCAAGTATTTTGGGCAAGACGTTATGGTCAACATTCATGGCAGTTCCCTCAAGGCGGAATTGATGAAGGGGAATCTGCTGAACAAGCTATGTACCGCGAGCTTCACGAAGAAGTAGGGCTGACACCGAAAGATGTCACTATTTTAAGTGTTACCCGTAACTGGCTTAGATATAAGCTGCCTAAGCGATTAATTCGACAAGGCAGTAACCCTGTTTGTATAGGGCAAAAACAAAAATGGTTCTTGTTGCAGCTCGATTGTAACGAGCGAGACGTTAATGTACTTAAAACAGGTCATCCTGAATTTGATGACTGGAGGTGGGTAAGTTACTGGTATCCAATAAGAAACGTTGTATCGTTTAAGCGCGATGTATACAGACGAGTAATGAAAGAGTTCTCGCCTGTAGTTATGTCTGCGCAGCATCGGCCTCAACAGCGCCAAAACGCAGCGCCACATAAACGTGGCAAGAAACGCAGGCGTGGATAAGCGTATGCGAAGTTCAGGTACGCAAGAAAGAGGTGTGCAATATTGCGGTGTGCGGAGTAAGCAGCGAGTAAACTGCGAGTAAAAAAGGAAAAACCGGTGAGCCCTCAGAGCCAGCAAGGAACAATGTTAACCACGTTAAAGCGTATCGTGCAGGAAATGAATCAAATTCCTGCTCTCGATACGGCGTTGTTTAGGCTAGCCTCGCGGGTTAAACAGACCCTAGATGTCGATTCATGCTCTATTTACCTTGCCGATTACGACACCCAAGAATTTATCCTTAAAGCCACTGACGGACTACATCCCGATGCAGTCGAGCAGGTACGCATTGGCTTCTCAGAAGGGCTTATCGGGCTGGTAGGTCAGCGGGAAGAGCCTCTTAATATCGTTAATGCTCATAGCCATCCTCGATTCAAACATTACCCCGAAGTTCAGGAAGAAAACTATAACGCCTTTTTAGGTACGCCTATTATCAACCAACGGCGTGTGCTTGGTGTTATTACCCTTCAGCAATCACAAATGCGCCGCTTCAGTGAAGACGAAGAAGCATTTTTAGTCACCCTTGCTGCGCAGCTCGCGTTAGAAATAACCAATGCTGATATTCGCGGGGCTTTGACGCTGTCAAATTCGAACGACAATACTGCGCGGCAAAAAAATGTGCGTGGTATTGCGGGTTCTCCAGGCCTTGCTATTGGCAAGGGAGTGTCTCCAGACAAATCTATTAACCTTAAAAACTGGGTCGTAAAGCGCACGCAATCTCCTCAAGATCAAATTCAACTCTATCGCAAAGGGGTTGAAGTTACGCGAGGTCATGTCGATGCGTTATCGAAGCGGTTAGATGACGGCATTCCCGACGATGTTAAATCCATTTTTCAGCTGTATCATCATCTGCTAGATGCCAACAGCCTTGGGCGGGAAGTAGAAGAAAAAATTCGCCAAGGTTGGGATGCGGCGTCTTCATTGAAAATGGTTGTAGAAAGCTATGCCGCGCGCTTTCAGGCAATGGACGACCCTTACATGCAAGAGCGTGCCATTGATATTGTCGATTTATCCGACCGTATTCTTGCCAACATTTTGTATGAAGCGAATGGCAAAAAGGTTACTGAAAAAACGATAACCGAAGCCAGTATTCTCGTAGCTGATGAAGTCTCAGCGCCTATGCTTGCCGAATTTCCAAGAGGTAAGCTAAAAGGCATTATTTCTATTCGCGGTTCAAATAACTCTCACGCGGCAATATTGGCTAGAGCCATGGGCGTGCCTGCAGTGATGGGCTGTCAAAACGTCACGCCAGCACTACTCGAAGACAAAGAGATTTTGCTTGATGGGTATTCAGGCGAGGTCATTGTATCGCCTGAACGTAACATCAAGTCTGAATTTATACAGCTCATTGAAGAAGAGTCGGCCATCGCAGAGAAAATTGACGCCGAGGCTGATAAACCTTGCGAAAGTGTTGATGGCTGTAGAATGTCTCTTTATATCAACGCTGGCCTTTCAGCTGAAGTCGAACTAAACGCTGAACAAATTGGCGCGGGTGTAGGGCTTTATCGCACCGAGATCCCCTTTATGTTACGCGAGCGTTTTCCTTCAGAACAAGAGCAAGTAAAGCTGTACCGCCAAGTGCTAGAGGCCGCGCCTTCATTGCCTATCACTATGCGTACTCTCGACGTAGGAGGCGATAAGCCACTACCGTACTTCCCAATTAATGAAGAAAACCCATTTTTGGGGTGGCGAGGCATCCGCCTAACCCTTGACCATCCAGAAATTTTCTTGGTTCAGGTTCGCGCCATGCTGCGTGCAAGTGTAGGCCTAAGCAATTTGCAAATTATGCTGCCTATGATCTCCACCGTATCTGAAGTGCAGGAGTCTAAGCGACTAATTAATCAGGCATATTATGAAATTTGTGATGAGATTGCAGAGTCAGGACAAACGTTAACCAAGCCTAAGTTAGGTATTATGCTAGAGGTACCGTCGGTACTTTATCAGCTACCTCAATTAGCAAAGCACGTGGATTTCTTTTCGGTAGGCAGTAACGACCTGACCCAATATCTGCTCGCGGTGGATAGAAACAATACGCGGGTGGCAGGGCTCTACAATAGCTATCATCCTGCGGTATTAGGGGCGCTTTACGACGTGGTTCAAAAAGCCAATCAAAATCAAGTGCCCGTGACTATCTGTGGTGAAATTGCAGGTGAGCCAGCTGGAGCATTACTGCTAATGGGAATGGGTTATCGCCGCCTAAGTATGAACGGCTTTAACTTAAGAAAAATAAACTGGCTTATTAGAAAAGTCACGCTGGATGAATGTAAGCAATTACTGTCATTGGCGCTCACCTCTGTTAGCCAAGAAGAAGTCTTTGTGCACTTGAATCAATATCTTGAAACCAAGGGCCTGGGAGGCCTTATCCGAGCAGGTGCTTAAGGAATGGATCCATTAGTTGTAATAGTTCTCAGCTGCCTTATTTTAGGTTCTGTGGTAGGTGTTTTGGCGGGTATGCTGGGCATTGGCGGTGGGCTTATCATCGTTCCTGTGTTGTCGTATTTGCTTATACATTTCATGGGAATGACCACTGAAACCGTAATGCCAGTCGCTATCGCTACCTCATTATCTACCATCATCTTCACAGGAATGTCGTCGGCCTTCGCGCATTACAAGCTGGGTAATATTCAAAGGCATGTTGTGCTTTACACAGGCTTAGGTATTGCTTTTGGCGCATTTGCCGGAGCACAGATAGCAAGCCATATTTCGGGTGAACTGCTTAAAGATGTGTTTGCGGTGCTGGTTATTTTGATTGCGATGCAGATGATATTTGGTAAGCAAAAAGCCTCAGAAAATGACGCATCAAAAGGTACGCTTGCGACTGTTGGTGGTGGAGCTGGCTTACTAAGTGCACTTATGGGGATTGGTGGCGGTGCATTATTGGTACCTGCGCTGGTATGGTTTCGTGTTAATGTACGGGCGGCAATTGGCTGTGCAGCCTTTTGCGGACTCATTATTGCCGTTTTTGGTACCACGAGTTTTATCGTGGCCGGTTACAATGCGATAGATGTACCAGAACATAGTTTAGGTTATGTGTATTTACCTGCAACAGCTGGTATTGTTGCCACCTCTATGTTTACAGCAAACATAGGTGCAAAGCTTGGGCAGCGAGTAAATGTTCGTGTATTAAAAGCGATGTTGGCGTGCTTACTCGTGTTGGTGAGCATTAGAATGATTTTAGGAATTGAATAAAGTAATGGAACAGAGCAGTTATCTGGTATTTCCCAGTATCGACCCCGTTATCTTCAGTGTCGGTCCGTTAAGTGTCCGCTGGTACGGCCTTATGTATTTGGTGGGCTTTATCGCCGCTTACCTATTGGCACAAAAGCGTCTTTCACAAACCAACTGGAGCCGTGAGCAGTTAAGCGACCTGCTTTTCTGGAGCTTCGTTGGCGTAATATTAGGCGGTCGAATAGGCTATGTGCTTTTCTACCAGTTTGGTATGTTTCTCGACGATCCCTTGTACTTATTCAAAATTTGGGCTGGTGGAATGTCCTTCCACGGCGGGCTTTTAGGGGTGCTAACAGCCTTATTCTGGCGCGCCAAGTGTATGAACACGACCTTCCTTCGACTAGGGGACTTTGTTGCCCCGTTAGTACCCATTGGCTTAGGTGCAGGACGCATAGGAAACTTCTTAAACGCTGAACTTTGGGGGCGTAGCACCGATGTGCCTTGGGCGGTCATTTTCCCCAACGCGGGTCATGTTCCTCGGCACCCGTCCCAATTGTACGAATTTGCGCTTGAAGGCGTACTACTCTTTATTATCCTATGGCTATTTTCTGCCAAAAAGCGTCCAGTAGGGGCGGTCAGCGGCTTGTTCTTACTTGGTTACGGCACCTTCCGATTTATCGTTGAATACTTCAGAGAACCCGACGCACATATTGGCTTATATCAAATGGGACTAAGCCAAGGGCAACTTCTTTGTTTACCTATGATAGCTTTAGGAATAGGATTAATAGTCCGTGCTTACATGCGCGGAAAAGACCATGTTGAACAGCAAAAAATATAAGAATAACGATGAAAGAATATCTCGCTCTAATGCGCCATGTACGTGATACGGGTGTGAAAAAGGAAGATCGAACTGGTACAGGTACGTTAAGTGTATTCGGCTATCAGATGCGTTTTAATCTACAGGAAGGTTTCCCCTTGGTGACAACAAAGAAGTGTCACCTTAAATCCATTATTCACGAACTACTTTGGTTTCTTAAAGGCGAGACAAACATCGCTTATTTGAAAGAGCACGGTGTGAGTATTTGGGACGAGTGGGCTACCGAAGAAGGCGAGCTTGGTCCGGTTTATGGACACCAGTGGCGCAGTTGGGATCGCGGTGATGGCACTTCGGTAGACCAGATTGCCGAAGTGGTTGAGCAAATCAAAAACAATCCAGATTCTCGTCGACTTATCGTTAGCGGCTGGAACCCTGCAGTGCTCCCTGATACCAATTATTCTCCTAAAGAAAATGCAGCGATGGGCAAGCAAGCACTGCCACCTTGCCATACACTTTTCCAATTTTATGTATTAGACGGTAAGCTTAGCTGCCAGCTTTACCAGCGAAGCGGCGATATTTTCTTGGGCGTTCCTTTCAATATTGCAAGTTATGCTTTACTGACCATGATGATGGCGCAAGTGTGTGATTTAGAGCCCGGCGATTTTATTCATACGCTAGGCGATGCGCATCTGTATTCAAACCATCTTGAACAGGTAGAGTTGCAGCTAAGTCGTGAGCCTTTCGAGCGCCCAACTATGGAAATTAATCCTGAGGTGAAAGATATCTTCGGGTTTTCCTTCGACGACTTTACGCTTAAAAATTACCAGTCACACCCACATATTAAAGCCCCTGTTGCCATATAAGGAGTTACCATGAGTACTCCTATATTAATATGCGACGACTCAGGTTTCGCAAGGCGCCAGATGGCGCGCAGTTTACCTGATGGGTGGGACGTGGATATTTCGTTTGCCGAGAATGGTGAGCAAGCCCTCGCGCTTGTTCGCGAAGGCAAAGGCGATGTGGTGTTTCTCGACTTAAACATGCCGGTAATGGACGGTTATCAAACCATGGAAGCCATTCGCCAACAGGATCTTCCTTGCTTGGTAGTTGTCGTTTCCGGTGATGTACAAGCGCAAGCGCGAGAAAAAATGCTCGCTCTTGGTGCCCTGGATTTCATAAGAAAGCCAATTGATAACGAAAAACTCAGCCACATCCTAGCCTCTTACGGGATTTACAGTGGCGAGACGCATTCTTCAGGCGCGAGCTTACAAAAAGCGCAAGACGATAGCGACTCAAATGCCGTTTTAGCCAAGCGCCAGATGAGTAAAGAAGATCAATTAGACGCATGCCGTGAAATGGTCAATATTGCCATGGGGCGTGCGGGTGAGAATCTTGCTCAACTGCTAGGTGAATTTATTGATTTGCCTATCCCAAACGTCAACTTAATTGAAAGCAACGAACTGTCTATGGCGGTTGCGGAAATTAATCGTAACGACAGCGTGTCGGCAGTTTCAAAAGGCTTTATTAGTGAAGGTATAAGCGGCGAAGCGCTGGTTATTTTTAACGACACAAACTCTCAAAACATCGTTGAACTATTAAAGTATCCGCCGTCGGCTTCCTCCGACAAACTAGCGCTAGAAGCACTAATGGATGTTTCCAATATTCTTATCGGTGCCTGTTTAAACGGTTTGTCAGAGCAGTTAAATGTCGCCTTTAGCCACACACATCCGGTGTTACTGGGACAGCACCAAGGACTATCAACGCTTCTAAGTGATAACGTGCAGCGTTGGGGCAAGCTCATGGCTATCGAAATAGGTTATGCCATTAAGGCCAGAGATATTTCCTTTGACCTGCTGTTGCTATTTCCTGGTGATGCCATGAACCATATCTATTCTCGGCTGCTCGATGATGACGCTGTGACACAAGACAAGGAAAGTCTATGAATGCATCAACAGACGCACTTTCCACCGGTGCTTTAGTTAATTCTTCTCAAGTACCCGCAGAGCTTCTCGACTCCATTGAAGTGGGCATTGCAGTGCTAGACCGCAACTTCAAGGTTCAAGTGTGGAACAAGTTTCTTGAAAACCATGGTGCAAAGAAAGCGGAAGCAATCATTGGAGACAGTCTTTTTTCTCATTTCCCGGAAATAGAAGAAAAATGGCTGAGAACCAAAGTCGACCCTGTGTTCAATTTGAAGAGCCCGGTGTTTATTATTTGGGAGCAGCGCCCTTACTTGTTTAAGTTTGGTTGTAATCGTCCTGTAACCAGCGCTGCAGAGTTCATGTACCAAAATGTGACCATGTTCCCTATTGTCGATAAGCGCGGCAACGTAGAGCGGTTTTGTATGCTTGTTTACGATGTCACTGAGCAGGCGCTCGGTAAGCGTGGAATGGAGCATCTTAACGAAGAGTTGAAAACTGCGAGCCGCGTGGACGGTCTCACTGGGCTATATAATCGTCGCTACTGGCAGGAACGCTTTGATGAGATGCACAAACTTTGTGTGCGCCGAGAAAAGCCAAGTACTGCGCTTATGCTCGATATCGACCATTTCAAACGCATTAACGATACTTATGGTCATCAGGCTGGGGATAAGGTGATTAAGATGTTAGCAGCGCTGATTAAGCGCTGTGTGCGGGAAACCGACCTTGCAGGGCGCTACGGCGGCGAGGAATTTGCCATTATTCTGAATGACTCTTCGGTTGAAGATGCCAAGATAGTGGCCGAACGTATCCGACAATTAGCACAGCGTTTAGTGGTAGAACACGAAGGTGAGTCAATAAGTTTCAC
Organism: Alteromonas sp. G4i13; assembly: GCF_054960505.1. Lineage (NCBI taxonomy): Bacteria > Pseudomonadati > Pseudomonadota > Gammaproteobacteria > Alteromonadales > Alteromonadaceae > Alteromonas > Alteromonas sp. G4i13. The sequence continues at coordinate 48,661 of NZ_JBHNYX010000013.1, forward strand.
TGTAAGTTTAGGCCTTGCACAATTCTCTCCTGATTTTAAAGGAGCGATGGCATGGCTTGAGTGTGCCGATCAGGCGCTTTATGAAGCAAAAGAAAACGGCCGAAATCAATATCGCATTTATGCAGCACCTGGCGCGTTATAGTGCTAGGCGTAGGGTGTTTTTAAGCTCTTGAAAGGTGACAGGCTTCACTAAGTGGTATCGAATACCTGCCTGCAGCGACGCTTCTTTATCGCTTCTGTGGGCATTGGCCGTAAGGGCGATGATCGGAAGGTCAGGGTGACCTTCTTTCATTATTTTAGCGACTTCCAAACCATTGATATCTGGTAAGTTGATATCCAACAGCACACAGTCAAACGCATTTTCACTCACTCTAATAATAGCGTCGTCACCGGTGTAACTCACAGTAACTTCGTGGCCCATACATTGAAGCATATACTCCACCATTTCTGCATTAATGGGCTCGTCTTCTACCAGCAACACATTGGCCTTTTTCGTTGTTTCAACAACTCTTGCGTTACTTGCTGTAAGGTGATGGAGCGCATCTACAAAGCGGTTTCTATCGATGGGTTTAACAAAACTTTGATAGATGGGCAGTTCACTGTTTGCAATAATGTTGGCAATATCTGGGGTTGCTGACAGCACAATAACGGGCGGTACCCGTTCACCAAAAATCGCCTTAAGCGTCCTCACTAGTTCAAGACCATTCATGCCCGGCATATACAAATCGGCAATAATGCCTGAAAACTGGAGTATTTCTTCGTGCAGATTGAGCAAGTTCGCACCAGATGAAAACGTGCGTGCGCTAAAGCCCTCTTTGGTAATAATTGATTGTAAATGCAGCCTAGATATCTCTAAATCGTCAACTACGGCGAAGGTCGCATTAGACGGTGCTGAATTTGTAGCGGGAAGATCCTCAATAGGTTTCAGAGGCAGTAAAATTTTAAACTCTGTACCCACTCCAACTGTACTGGTTACCTGTAGTGCACCGCCCAGCTTATCAACGCTGCGTTTAGCTACAGACAAGCCAATCCCTGCACCCGGGAAACGTTGGCCAGTTGAGTGTTCGCCGCGATAGAAGCGTTCAAACATGCGTTTTTGCGTCGCCTCATCAATTCCTATTCCAGTATCACTAATTATAATAACGAGAAAAATCCCTTGGTTTTTCACCAAGGTTGTAACGGTGACGTCGATCAGTCCATTAGCCGTAAATTTAACGGCGTTATCAAGAATGTTAACTACCACTTTAGAAAGGGCGACAGGATCCGTTTCTGCGTAATGGGGCACACTGTGACTACAGTGCATATTAAATTCGATTTTTTTGTCTTTTACGCGTACAGAAAACGGCGAGATACATTCGTCGAGCAAGCTGATTAGGTCGACATCTGAAAAGTGCAGGTCGTCTTCAGTGTTATTGGTTAATACATCGGTAAGGTTGTTGGTAAGATTAAGAAGTCGATAGCTGGATTGTTCAGCCTGCTGAATTAGTCTGGTGCGCTGCTCTTCCATGTTAGGAATAAGTTCAAGAGCACTGATAATTGCACTTATTGGCGCTCTGAATTCATGGCTAATCAGCTGCAAAAACTCTTTGTTTTGCAAATCTCTATCGTCATCCACCATGGCAAGTCTCAACTTCGATTTACCAAACTTTTTAGGCGACTTGTTTGCGTTACTTTTGTAAAAAAGCCATGCAATAAAATACCAAAGTACAATGACGACTGCGCCCAAAATAGTAGTGAGAAGCATCTTATTGCGCAACGCCTGAATACGCAGTAACAACGCGTTTTCTTCCGCCTGCATGGCATTGAGCATAGGCAGCAGGCTAAATTGCTGTTGAATACGTTGAGTTGCGTCGGCTATCGGCAACTCAATAAGAGTATGAAGTAAATCTAGTGTGGTTTGCGCGACCTGCCGTGCAGACGCGCTATTCAATCCTTCTTTTGCTATTGCAAAATCTCTTTCGGATAAGACTGTGGGCGAGATTGCTTGGCCTGCATTACTGCGAAGGTATTCAGATATACCTTGAACGGTGACCTGTAGCTCGCGCTTTAAAATAGTGTAATTCGCGGGTCCAGAAAACGCGCTGTTCTCCATCCGAAACGTAAATTGATTGATACTAGACTCAGTGGCAAGAATATTGTCCTCTAAATAACTCTGCTGCTTTAAGGCTGTTATGAGTGCTTGTTGCTTGCTCATCAGCGCGATTAAAACCGCAATAACAACCATAGCGATCAACAGTGCTGTAACACTCACTTTTGAAAAAGTGAATGTCCGCGAAATTGATGATTTGCGCTGCGACTGGCCAGCCTGGTTTGAGCTCACGTTCATCCTTGCAAGTAATATGCGGTAGAGATACCTACCTTAAATGTAGGCAACTAACGCTAACTTGCAAGGAAGTAGAAAAAAATTACGGTGACTCAACGCGCTTTATGTGGTGCCTAATTGAATACAAAAAGCAAAGGCTGGGAATTACCATGACTGCTGTGAGAATAAAGAACAGGCTCCAATTGCCTTCAAGACTATCTACAACAAAGCCGCTGCTAGAAGCGACCAAGGTTCTGCCCGCAACACTCAGGGAGGCCATGAGTGCGTATTGGGTTGCACTAAACGCCCGATTACACAATAGTGAGATAAACGCGACCATAGCAACGGTGCTCCAAGCCCCTGTAAAGCCATCGACAATAACGGTTATGGCTAAAAGAGATGTGGAAGGGCCTGTTTGCGCGATCAGTGCAAATAGTAAGTTAGACGCGGCCATGGCCACACCCGCAATCATTAATCCGCGGTAAATACCGTAGCGAATGTTAACCAACCCACCTAACAGTGAAAACACAATGGTTACCCACCAGTTGAGCAATTTTGAGTAAGTAGCGATATCGCTATTAGAAAAGCCAATTTCTTTATAAAACACGATACTCATGCGGCCTAGAAAGGCTTCACCGATTTTAAATAGAAAGATGAACAGTAAAAACGACGCCGCTAATTTAACGCCGTTTCGATTGAAAAATTCGGCGAATGGCGTGACAAGAGTAGTTTGTATCCAGTGAAAAACGGGAGACTGCTTTGTATCTTTGGCTGTTATCTTTTCAAGTAAGGCTTCGCGGTCAATTTGTGGCTCGTTCGCTAAACACGTGGCGCACATTAATAAAGCCATGAGAGCACCGAGTAAAAGATAAATGTTTGGCCAAGTCCAAGATGTCATGTCAGCCAAGAAGAACGGGATAGCACCAAGCCCGCCATAACCTGTCCACCAGCCAGCGGTGGCTACTGAAGACGCAGCTGACATGCCGTCTTTGTCGTCTTGGGCAATACAGTCAATGCGAAAACCATCGATGGCGATATCTTGCGTGGCTGAGGCAATAGCAATAAGCAAACCGATTAATGCAACGTAAAACAAATCTTGGTCTGCAGTGAGTTGAGACATCACTAAACACAGCAAAACTACAGAGCCTTGCATAGCGAAAATCCAACCTCGTCGTTGACCTAATAGTGGGGGCTTGATTTTGTCGACAAGCGGAGACCAGAGAAAATTAAAAGAGTATGTCGCGAAAATAATGCCGAATAAGCCGATGGCCGAGCGAGACAAACCTTCATCTTTGAGCCAAGCAGATAGCACTGAACCAATCATGATCCAAGGGAAGCCACTGGAAATGCCGAAAAGAAATATACTGAGGTATCGTTTGTCGTTAAACGTTTTTAAAGCGTTGAGCAAAACTGCGGCCTTAGGCAAGAATACAAAAGCATATTGAGCCATGAACCACAGTGAGAAGCAATAACGCGTTGAAGTGAAAGTTTTTCTATGGACGAATGCCGACGCAGTCGAGTGGGCAATGACCCAAACCTTCAAGGAAATTCACGCAGTTATTTAGTTCATCTACAAGAAACTGGTCGTTAATTAGCTTGTCTTCATTCCAATAATGCACTTGGTGAAGTAAATGCCAAAAAACCCGTTCTTTTTGAGTATAGGGCTGCGTTAAGGTGTAATCAATTTGCCCCCATTCTTCCATACTATCCCAAAAGAATAGCTCGATTTCCTCGATAGGAAGCTCTCCTTGCCAAAATGCTCTCAAATAGAAACACAGCTGCTTTGCTTTGTTATCTACGAAATCTTGAACACTCACAAGTAACTCAACCGTCTATGTTTGCTAAAAGTATTATAGTTCATAACAATGTTACTGCTTAGGACAGAGGCTTGCTATTTACACCATTAAATTTAGGTAATTGTTTTGGATACTAATTTAGCGTAATCGGTAAATTATGGAATTACCAGCCTAGGTGGCGAGTCCAACCAATAGTACTATTTGCAACTATTTGAATATGAGGGGGTTTCTGAAATTCCTTTATACTAAAGGCTAACAAATTGCTGGGGATAATTATTTGCCGATAGTGCATTTTTAGTGCGTTTTTTGCGCTAGTCTTTCGCTTTTGCGTGGTGCTGTTCGCCCAATCGTTAAATCCACTTAGTGACAGATCCAATATTGGAAAGCTGGACTGTGCTATATTATCTATAACTAATGTATTCGTTGATTCTTCTGGCCAAAAAGGTGAAATGGCTACGAAAGTGTCTGGATGAAGTTGAGGCTGTTGCTCTACGACGGACAAGTAAGTTGTGGCCAGCATGCCTTGTGCAATGACCATACGGTAGCCCGAATTGTCTTGTAGATAATTATTCAATGCATTGAGTTGTAAACTCAGCGCTGAAGTTGCTGATTCAAAATTGAGATACTGCGTAAGTTGATTACTTCTGGGGTGGATATTTGGGGCTGACATAGACGTAGTTTCAGAGTCTGACATGTCGGTGTTTGTAAATTCAGCAGGTAGGTTCTGCTGGGAAGTGACATTGACCGGCAAATTAAACGGACTTATCACTACATTCCAGCCTTTTTCAGCAAGCATGTTGGCAAGGCTATTTCCCTGCGCGAGAGTAAGGCTAGAGGGAAAAGGCTCAGTGAGTATGATAGCCACACCCAAAGGTAACGGTGTTTGCGCTTCAATTTCAATAATTGGGGATTCCACTTCTCCAATCATCAAAGGTTTCACTTCTCCAGGTAGATAGGCGTGACTAACATCTGTGAAAAAGTCACAGTGAGCTGTCATAGGCAATAGCGAAACAATAACAGCAAATGTTAAAAGGAGAGCGGGCCTTTTCATAAAATGTGGTTTGCCTTTACCTTAATCTGGATCTATTCAGCTTGGACAGCATCAAATTAATTCGTGCATCAAGCGTTATACGAAGGTTATCGGCAGTGTGCGTTAAAACTAAAATGGAGTCTATTGATAAAGTTGAGTAGCGTTAAAACGCTACTCAATACTTTCTGAAAGCGGCTTTGGGCAAAATGGACTAAAAGGGATGGCGACATTAAAGTGCAGCCAATGCCCAAGTGTCGGGTGCGAAAGACTCAAGCTTTCAGCATGAAGCTGTAAACGAGGCGCCATGGATAACGCTTCTTCATGGGCATAGAGTCTATCTCCCAAAATAGGGTGACCCAAAGCAAGCATATGTACTCGCAGTTGGTGAGAGCGACCGGTAATGGGATAAAGGGCAACGAGAGAATAGGGTCGCTCTTTTTCATCCAGTGTGCGCTCAATGACGTCAAAGTGCGTTACGGCTTTTTTACCGCGCTCGAAGTCTACCATTTGCTTTGGCCTGTTTGGCCAGTCGCAAATAAGGGGAAGGTTAACCTCTCCGCTGTCTTGTTCTACATGTCCATGAACCCGAGCGAAGTAGCGCTTTTTAGTTTGACGTAATTCAAACTGTTTCGAGATATGGCGATGGCTGTCTTTATTAAGCGCCAGCACCAAAATACCCGAAGTCGCCATGTCTAAGCGATGCACTACTGTGGCGGTGGGATACACTCGGTTAACCCGGCTAATTAGCGAGTCGCGGTGCTCCAATGCTTTGCCCGGAACGCTCAATAGCCCGCTAGGTTTATGCGCAACCACCATGTCCTCATCTTGATACAAAATATCAAGATAAGGTGTCATCGGTGGGTTATAAACAAAACTTGGGTTCGCCATTATGTACTCGTTACTTCACAGTCGCTTTTGAATGTTTAACCTTTCGAGGTTACGGGTTATTTACCACAATACGAATGGCGTCCAGCTGAACATCTGCATCCTGAATAACTTTATCAAGGGCGTTCATTTGCGTTTCAATAAACTCAATTTCGCTGTCACGTACTGCTGGGTTACGCTTTTGAAGATCGCGCAAGCGCTGTATTTCTTCGTTAAGCGTGCTGTGCATGCTGTTAAGTGCGTCGTGTTGCTTTTGGTTAGCTTGCTGATGGGCAAGCTTACGCGCCTTTTCAATGGCAAGCTCAAGCGGCTGTTGCAAGGCTTTTAGAAGCTGAGCCGAGATCTTACGTCCAATTTTACGCTTAACGTCGAAGCTCAATTCAGACGGGTTTCCTTGCGCATCTAAACACACTCGCACGGGCGTTTGAGGTAAGAAGCGGCCCAACTGAAGCGCTTTAGGCGCTTGCGCCTGCAGCACAAACAACGCCTCAACCCAATAAGCGCCTTTTGGCAAAGACGGCTCGGCAATGAAGCCCATGCTGCTCTTTCCGTGTACGTCGGTGAGTACTACGTCCATGGCGGTATGCACAAGTGGATGATCCCAACTTAAAAACTGTACGTTTTCTAGCGTGGTGGCTACACGGCGCTTGTAAGTAACCGTCATGCCTTCTGGGTCAAGGCCCGGAAGCTGGCTCACCATCGACTCGGTTGGCATAAGAATAAAGCAGTCATTGCCTTTTTCATCCTGCTGAACACCGATAGCATCGAAAACGCGACCCATAAAGCGCGACAAATCTTGTTCGCTATCAAGGGTAATAATGTCTTCAAGCAGTTGTTCTACGCGGCCTTCACCCGAGGCATTAAGCTCAAGAAGGCGATCGCGACCGGCTTCAAGCTGCGCCACGAGCTGGCTATTAAGCGTAACACTCATGTTCACTAGCTCGTCACGCGCGCTCATATCGTCAGGGTGTAAGCACGCACCAATAAGCAGAGGCTTAACGTCGTCGAATACACCAGAGCCCGTGGGGCAGGTCTTTTCAAAGGCATTCAGCCCTTCGTGATACCAATCTAGTAATACGTGCTGCGCGGTTTTCGCTAAATACGGCACGTGAATTTGTACGGTTTGGGTTTGGCCAATACGGTCAAGACGACCAATACGTTGTTCAAGCAGATCTGGCGTGATAGGCAAATCGAACAGCACCAAATGATGAGCGAACTGGAAGTTACGACCTTCGCTACCAATTTCACTACACAGTAGAACTTGTGCGCCGTCTTCCTCATCAGCAAAATAATGGGCCGCCTTGTCGCGCTCCACAATGCTCATGCCTTCGTGGAATACACTGTGGCGAATACCGGTTTGCGTGCGAATAACCTCACCTAACTCTTGCGCTGTGCGGGCGCTTGCGCAAATAAGCAGAATCTTTTCTGGCTTAACGCTTTGCATGAAATCAAGCAGCCATTCAACGCGCGGGTCTTGCTTGGTCCAGCTGTTAACCACGCTTGCCATACGTTCAGGATACAGTGAATAGGTTAAGTCGCCGCCGCTCACGGCATCTGAATAAACCTCAGGCAAAGCCAGTTCGTAAGCGCTTAATTTACGCATCGGAAAGCCTTCGATATTGGCGCGGCGGTTTCTAAACAGCATACGACCTGTGCCGTGACAATCGATAAGTTGGTGCAGCAGCGCATGGCGATTTTCCGGCGCACTTAAATCACCCGCATGTTCCATTACGTCAGGCGCGAATTCTGCGAGTTTGCTGCGTTGTTTGTCGTTAGGCTCGGCGTCTGAAAGTAATGGCGCTACCGCATCGGCCAGTTGGCTGTATTTCGATTCTTCATCTAAGAATGCATCGTAGCTATGGAAGCGAGCCGGGTCGAGCAGGCGCAAGCGGGCAAAGTGGCTTTCGTGACCAAGTTGATCAGGCGTTGCGGTAAGCAGTAATACGCCTGGCGTTTGGTTTGCCAGCGCTTCCACACACAAGTATTCGGCAGAGGGAGCCTCACTTGACCACGCAAGGTGATGGGCTTCATCGACAACCATTAAATCCCATCCTGCAGCTTGAATTTGCTGCTGGCGTTTTTTGCTCTTGCTTAGGAAGTCGATACTACAAAGTACTAGCTGGTCGTTTTCGAATGGATTCACAGCGCTCGCGTCAGATGTTTCGTCATCTTGTAAGCCTTCGCTCTTCTCTATAGCCTCGCAACGACTTTCATCGTAAATGGCAAAAGGAAGGTTAACGCGACGAAGCATTTCAACTAACCATTGGTGCATGAGCGAGTCTGGAACCAAAATAAGCACGCGCTCTGCGCGGCCTGTTTTAAGCTGCTGGTGAATAATCAACGCGGCTTCAATGGTTTTACCAAGACCTACTTCATCGGCAAGTAATACGCGAGGTGCGTGTCTGCCGCCTACCTCTGACGCAATGTGGAGTTGGTGCGGAATAAGCGATATGCGCGCACCTGCAAGACCAATGGTGTTTGAACGTAAGTAATCGTATTGATGATCTAAAGCACGCTCGCGCAAATCGAACCATTTAGGGTTGTCTAATTGCTGACTGAACAGGCGCTTTTCAGGTTGGTTCAAGCGAATGTGGCTGTCTAGCATGGTTTCAGGTAATCGCGCTTGCGCTTTGGTGTCTTCGCGAAGCCCGTGATAGATGAAAAGATCTTGGCTTTCTTCTTTTTCAGTAATGGTCATTTCCCAGCCGTCTTGGCTTTTGACCGTTTCGCCAATTTCAAAAATTAGTCGCGTAAGCGGCGCATCTTGCTTAGTATACTTTCGCGCTTCGCCTGTTGCTGGATACAACACTTCGACAGAACGGAAGTCGCTACCAATAACGACACCTAACCCCAGCTCTATTTCTGTGTTGCTTAACCAACGCTGACCAACTGAAAATTGACTATCTGAACTCATAAATCACCAACCTATTTTTCGGGGGGCGGTATTGTACGCATTGCGTTGTGATAAGTCATTAATACTAGCTCATTTGATTTGCGGTTGCAGGTGGGGGGATTGAGTACCTATGCCCTGCGTTAACAAGACGATTAGCACTAGTAGGCCTTCTTTGCTTCACAACGAGAGTGCTGGTAGCAAAAGAATAAGAACGTTGACGTGCCCATCAGGCTTGCTTTGTCACAGGGTTGGCGTAAAACTGTCGTATCACTGACCATGGATATTTCTTACTGTTAACCGCGTTACGTTTTTAACGTATGTGAATCGCAGCTAACAGGAGGAAGCGCGAGATGGATATGAAAGTAGACAGTCAAAAGCTTATACAACTTCGCAATGCTAGGGCATGGAGTCAGCAGCATCTGGCAGATGTGTCTGGATTGAGTTTGCGTACTATTCAGCGAATTGAGAAAACACAATCTGCATCACACGATTCAATAGGCGCACTTGCTTCAGTTTTCGAAACGACGCCCGATGCGCTTTTAATGGGGGAAACCCATGCCACCACAAGTCATGCTCAAGGGCAGCCAACCTCGCAAACTTCTACTGCGGGCGAGAATGCCGCAGCTCATCATTCAATTAAGCTGCAGGGTGACCGGCCAACGTCGTTGAATCCCCAACATGTTCTTTGGGCCACGCTAGCGCTCGCCATCAGTTTGTTCGTTGCTATTTATTATGCGCAAACGGTCAATGCAAACAATGGTAGCAACCAAGTAATTGAAGCTGGCAAGCCAGTTAATGTCAGTAGCGAAGTCCTTGAAGATGCAACAAGTTGGCTGGAACTTATCGACAGCGGTGAATATGAACAAAGCTGGAAAGAGAGTGGGGCTATTTTTAGAAGCGGTATTTCAATCGCTAAATGGACCGAGGCGATGCAGCTAGTCAGGGAGCCATTGGGGGCGGCCAAGTCGAGGGAAATCGCGTTAGCACAAGCGCCAACTTCACTGCCTGGATTGCCTAAAGAAAACTACCTGATTTTGTCGTTCACCACTGACTTTGATTCCCAGACCACAATGAAAGTAGAGACCCTTTCTATGGTGGAAGTTGATGGCGAATATAAAGCAATAGGCTACTTCATTAAGTAGCCTACTCAGGTAACTGGTACAAAGTTTCAATTCCTTGAATGGCTTTGAAAGCATCATCGCTCGTTGCATTGTTGATGGCTTTGATAAGTTCAGGTGCATTGTAGGGTTCTAACAAGGTTAAGAACGTCGCTGTGCCAGGCGGCATGCCACTATTCACTGCTTTTTGAAGTCGCTTCCATACGGTGAACAGCGACTCCTCACCTAACGTTTTTTGTTGCACCACGCTATCGATGGCGCGGTGCATTATCATCCCGCATGAATAATAAAGATTGAAGTGCCCGTTTTTATAAGCACGAGCCAGCGTTGTCTGCGCCAGACCTTCAGTACAGCTCTCGAAAGCGCGGGTCATTCGGCTTTCAACGTAGCTATTGGCGTCTTCGTAGAGGAAGTTCATGGCGATTGCCGCAAAGTAGTCGGCGTTGCCCTCGTGCAGCCAAGACTGCTCCTCGTTTTCTGATACACCTTCGGTACTGCCGGGCTGATATAAATGGGCGACTTCGTGAGCAAAGAACCAAAGTGTTTGGTTAACAAAGCTGCTGTTATCGGCCTGCTCATTTAAGTCTTGTCTGTTCCAATGCATAAATATCTGGTTAGGTAGTGTGCCGCCTTGTGTAGAGTGATCATCTACGTTTGCATAAGAGGCAAATAACATGGGCTTTTCGCCCTTAAGCGGATTAAGAGAATGGGAGAAAAATGCCATTATGTTGGGTAAATCTTCTTCTAGCGAAGCTTTAATGCTTTCAGGAAGCCCGGGATCAATTAGGGCAACCACATCATCGGTAATAATTGGCTGTTGCTTACCCACATACACGACTCTTCCATCATTGTTATCTGTCCACGACACGCTGCTTTTCATTACTTTGCCATTCAACAATATGTGTTCATCACTGGGAACATTGAGTGTCAGGTGCCATTTATTATCTTCTTCAGTACAGGCATTAGCACAAGCAAACAGTCGCCCAGAGTGAAAGGCATTTCCACCATCAGAAAAAGGAGAAAATGGTGCGTAATCTTTACCCAAGTGTTTATAGGTGGGCGTCAGTAAAAATGACACGGTAGAGAGGGGCCTGCCTGACTTCGAACGTACAAGTTCTTGGTGTTTGACGTTATCAAAGACGATTTCTATGTCGTTGTCTTGCGCGAACCAACGTGTTGTTCTTGATGTATCTGGATTTCTAATAAAAGCCAGCGTTTTGGCTGGCGTAGTTAATGTGTAAGTGACTACCCATTTTTCAGACGTATCAGCCGTGCTTTTCTCAACCTTGATTAGAATGTTAGAAGGGGAAGAATCATTGAGCGCTTGGCTATTCGCCCATGCAATTTCAACGTTAAAGCACGCCAGTAGCGCTAACGTCATGCTTATGGCCGTTTTTATTTTTGTGATGTTAAGCCAATTCATAGCTGATCTTTCCCTGAGTGTTATTAATTTAAACGTATCCACTTTATTGAGGTGTTGTGGCATTGGGTTAGCACCCGTGTTTAATTCACCGCTTCAACAAATACACCTTAGCCTATTTGGGTATTAAAAACGCAACTAAAGCTGCGCTAACTGTAGTTAAAGTGTGAGCATTTGTTACGAACCAAGTATGCCAGTTTCTTGTTAATGCAGAATGGGAGCGCTGTGCTATCTCATATTACGTGAAGGGACTGCTCTTCGCTTATCACTTGCTCTAACGAAAAATAAAAAAGAAAAAACAGTGCTAAATCTCAAAAACTGGATTATGGTGGAATTAAGGGTTCGCTAATTTAACAAACGAACCTTTGAGGCAGAAAGAGTAGTACTGCTTCTCAGTCGACGCGAGTAGGGGAAGAAGTCCTGTTTCGAGCGGCATTCTCCTACAACCGTAACTGTAGCTTGTTAGCGCGTGCGTTCATAAATGAACAATACGTCTAACCTGGCTTTATTTACCGGAGTGAAGGATGCCAAGAAAAAATTCTACCGATACTAAGATTTACGTCCTCGATACCAATATTCTGCTGCACGAACCTCACGCTTTTCTCTCCTTTAAAGAACATGACGTTGTTATTCCAATGACCGTATTGGAAGAGCTCGACTACATCAAAGACAGCAAAAAAGACGTGGCGCGTGATGCACGGGTATCCATTCGGGCAATGGAGGATTTACTCCATGACGCAACGCCAGAAGATATGCTAGCGGGTGTATCGATGGAAGGGTTGGGCGCGGGTCAAACGGCACCTACAGGGAGTCTATCTATATTCGCCGACCTCAACATGGTTGAGGCTCAGCAAGTGTTTACCAGCAACGAGAATGACAACCGCATTATTAACGTAGCGCTGCACTTGCAAAAGACGTTCGCGCCGCAAAAAGTGGTGTTGGTTACCAAAGACTTAAACATGCGCCTTAAAGCGAAAGGGGCAGGCCTCGCTCATGTTGAAGACTACCGCACCGACCAGCTAATTACTGACATCAAATATCTATCTCGCGGGTTTCATACCTTTGAAGGTAATTTTTGGGACAGCGTAAAAAGCGTGGATAGCCGCAGCGAAGGGCGCGACACTATTCACACTATCCCCAAGTCTATGTTGTTAGAAGCGTATGTAAACGAGTTTTTGCTCGACGAAACTAAACAGTTTGCAGGTTTAGTAGAAGAGATCACCGACGATCATTTAGAGGTGTTGGATTTAGGTTACGAACGCTTGATGGGTCGTCATGCCTGGGGCATCACACCCAAAAATATAGGGCAGGCCATGGCGCTTCATGCGCTGCTAGACCCACACATTGATATGGTTATTCTCACAGGCCCTGCCGGTAGTGGTAAAACGCTCCTTGCGTTAGCTGCAGCCCTTGAAATGGTGGTAGAGCGTAACATGTATGACAAAATCATTGTCACGCGAAGCACGCCGGAAATTGCTGAGTCCATTGGCTTCTTGCCGGGAACGGAAGAAGAAAAAATGTTGCCTTGGTTGGCAGCAATTACCGATTCTTTGGAAGTACTCCACAAGCACGACGAAAATACCAAAGGGTCTATGAATTACATCATGGAAAAAGCCAACATTCAGTATAAGTCGGTAAACTTTATGCGAGGCCGAAGTATTCAAAATGCGATTGTGATTTTGGATGAGTCGCAGAACTTAACCGCGTCACAGCTTAAAACCATCATCACACGTTGTGGTGAAGGAACGAAGCTGATAGTGGGCGGTAACTTGGCGCAGATAGACAGTAACTATCTGAGCGCAGTGACATCGGGTCTTACTTACTTGGTTGAGAAATTTAAAGACTTCTCGGGCAGTGCCACTATAAACCTAGACGGCGTGGTAAGAAGTCGTCTTGCGAGTTTTGCTGAAGAAAATCTATAACCTAAGATAATGCGTAAATTGGCAGTATTGTTTTTATAACAGAATACTGTCCTCACTGTTATACTCCGCTGGTGGGAACTATCGGAGTATAACGTGGCTAAATACGAAGTTTTAGCTCACCAACTTAAAGAGCAGATTGAGCGCGGCGTGTGGGTAGAAAATGAAAAGCTCCCATCGCTTCGCAAACAGGCAGCACAAACAGGCTTCAGCCTAATGACAGTGCTGCACGCCTATCAGATGTTAGAAAGCCAAGGCATAGTAAGCTCCCAAGAACGTTCGGGCTTTCTGGTAACAGCTAAAGCGAGCAATGCCTCAAAAGAACGTGTACAGGCCACAGAAGCCGTCAGTATTAACGACTTTGTATATGAAGTGCTGCAGGCCTCTCGCGACCCCCACATGTTCAGTTTAGGATTTGCTTACCCCGACCCAAGCCTTTATCCAAGGCAACATTTAAATAAGTCTATTGCAGCTGCCGCCCAGCAAATTTCCTTGACCAGCGCCATGGATAACTTGCCTCCAGGTAACCTGGACCTTAGAAAAATCATCGCTAAGCGCTATGCCGTCAAAGGCGTGAATATATCGCCTGATGAAATCATTATTACCGCTGGTGCGCTAGAGGCGCTGAACTTGAGTTTGCAGGCATGCACCACACCAGGAGACTGGGTGGTTGTTGAGTCGCCGGTGTTCTATGGAACGCTTCAGGCGCTTCAACGTTTAGGTCTAAAAGCGATTACTGTAACGGTATCACCCAACACTGGCCTGGATGTAGCTGCACTTGAGCGCGCATTTAAAAATCATAATGTGAAAGCCTGCTGGCTTATGAGCAACTTTCAAAATCCAGTTGGATACTCATTGAGTGACGTTCAAAAACAGCAGGTGGCCGCGTTACTCGATAAGTATAATGTTGCCCTTATTGAAGATGATGTGTATGCCGAGCTTTATGCTGATAAGCGTCCACCTCTGCCAATTAAGCATTTTATGAAAGAGGGAGATAGCATGTTGTGTTCATCGTTCTCCAAGTCTTTAGTGGCAGGTTACAGAATAGGGTGGGTCGCCGCAGGTAAGCGTGCCCTTGAAATACAAAAACAGCAGCTTATGAGTACATTGGCAACCAGTGCGCCGATACAGCTTGCGCTTGTAGACTATTTATCCACAAAAAATTACGAGTCTCATTTAAAGCAGCTGCGAAAAAAACTCATCGCTCGTAAGAAGACGATAACGGCGCTGCTTACCGACCTTCTATCAGACGTTGCGACTATTCATACACATAGCGGCGGCTATTTTTTGTGGGTGGAATGCCGGGGGCATGTTGATGCAATGGCTATTTATAAAGAAGCGTTGCGTTTACACATCACCATTGCGCCTGGAAAACTGTTTAGCTTAACCAATGAATTTAACCATTGTTTTCGTTTAAACGCGTCGTTTGCTCTGAATGAAGCGAAGCGCAATCAACTGCTTAAGCTTTCGTTATTTATAAAAAGTCTTTCATAAATAACGTGTTATCAATCTGCGTAACGCAAACCGTAGTTTTTGCACATTCTGTATAGGGCGCAGGTTTGAAACAAGAAAAACATACACCTTAAAAATCTGTGACTTCAAAGCCTACGCCTTAAATATCTGCGCCTTAAAATCTATTGCAACTGATCTATAAAGAAAGCCCTAATCTGTTTCTATTTTAACGGCCCTAAATCCCTACCATTAGCGCAAAATTTTCGGAGAAAGCTAATGACGGCAGTTAAAATTCGGCAGGAAGACATCATTGCTTGTACACCCGTAGAAAACAAAAAAATCTATATCCGTGAGGAAACCGGGCACTTTCAAAAAATACGTCGATACTTGAATGTAGTATTAGTGACGTTGTTTGTTGCGCTCCCCTTTATTCAATACCAAGGACAGCAGGCGGTTTTGTTTGATGTGGGGCGTCAAACCCTCACGCTTTTTACATGGGTGTTGTATCCACAAGACCTCATGATTTTTGCCTTTCTGTTTATTCTTGCGGCTTTTGTTTTGTTTTTAGTAACCCGTCATTACGGGCGAGTATGGTGTGGCTTTACTTGCCCTCAAACCGTATGGACTCTCGCTTTCAATTGGGTAGAGCGCCGTATTGAAGGTACGCACAATCAAAGCAAGGCTTTAGATAAGCAGCCTAGCTCACTAACAAAAGTAGTCATAAAGGGGGCAAAACACAGTGCATGGTTGGCATTAAGCCTTATTACTGCGCTGGTTTTTATGTCTTATTTCTATCCGGCATCTCGTCTATATACGGAGTTTTTCACTTTCTCTGCGCCTGCGTTAATTTCAGGCTGGACTATGTTCTTTACCGTTTGCACTTATGCCAATGCCGGTTGGCTTCGAGAGAAAATGTGCACGCATATGTGCCCCTATTCTCGCTTTCAAGCTGCGATGTTTGATAACAGTACGTCATTGGTTACTTACAACGAAACCAGAGGAGAAAGCCGCGGACCAAGGAAGCGTTTTTCACAGCACAAAGACTTGGGCGATTGTGTGGATTGTAATTTATGCGTTCAAGTCTGCCCAGCAGGCATAGATATTCGTGAAGGAATTCAGTACGAGTGCATTAACTGTGGTCTGTGTATTGACGCATGCGACAAGGTCATGGCCAAATTTGGCTATCCACTCAAACTTATCAATTTTTCGCGAGCTGGCAGGAATTCTGGGCGTAAATTCACTAACTATCTTTACGGCGCCGCAATCATTGCCATACTGCTCGCAATGGGCGAGTGGGCTATCGACAGGCAGGACTTCGAGGCTTCAATTAGCCGTGACCGCAACGCGCTTTACAGGGAGAACAACGCGGGACACATTGAAAACACTTATACGTTAACCGTTTTAAATAAATCCCGCGTGGCCAAAACCTATGAAATTGCTATAGAAACGCCATCAGATATGCAGCTTATTAACGTACCGACTATAAACGTAGCACCAGGCGAAAAGCGAAATGTGCCGTTTTCAGTTGAAGCATTGTCGCCAATGGCTAATACCATGCAATCTGTTAGCTTTGTTATTATCGATAAATCTACCAACAGTGTGATTGGCAATGAAGTGATGTTCTATTCAGGGAATAACAGGCAAATGTAGATGAAACTTACTCTACTACTTCCACTTGGTAGCGCCCGGTCACAATGTTGCGCTCTGTATCTTCGGATACTTGCCCGAAGGGAATGAGTGCCGGACCCGTAGGATCATAGAGCACGTAAACGTCGCCATCGTGCTCAATGGTTCGGTCATCTGCCATGGGGGTTAATGCAATTCCAAGCAAGGCGTGGTTGGGCAGGTAAAGTACAATCATCTTTGTAGTGGGTAAAAAAGCTCTTACCATTGAAGACGCTAACACTGCTTTACTGTCACAGTCCCCTAGGTTCTGCATAAGCACACTTATGGGCGGCGCATACCCAGAGCCATTACTCACTACTCTATCTTCTAACGTGTCGTAAGGGATGCTTTGCAGCCAACTGAGAATTAAAGAAAAATAGGCTCTAGAATCTGACTCAGACGCGACTTTCTCGTAAAACGCTTGAGAAACGGACACCAAAGGTTTTACTGACTCAGAGATGTAACGCAGGTGATCTGGCTTTATGGCACTTTGGTTAAATATGGTCGTAAAGCGCGTGAAGTAATGTTCACGCAAGTAGCTATCGTAAGCGTTTTGCTGTACGTCACGTAAATGCGCTTGAACGTCTTCTATTTTCTCTTCGTCAGTCCCCGACACTTTAATATTAATGGCTTCTCTCAAGGGCTTGATTGTTATTTTTGCGTCCTTGGGGTCGATAGCCTTTGCTGCTTTGGTCAATGCAACAGTCACGTGTCGCTGTGCTATTTTGGGCTTGTAATTTGTCTGCCTGAGCGGCAAATCTTCAATTGACTCAAAGGGAATTTCAAACCTGAGGTTATGTCGCTGCTTCGCACCGTCAATCCATTCGTAATAGAACTGCATGCCGGTATCAGTCTTCTTTCTTTTGAACTCGAGTTGTTCAGAGAGCGCATGCTGAACATGGAAAACCACAAGGATCGTAGCAAGACCAAGGTATCTCGTTACCTTGCTAATAAAGCGCCAAATGTTCTTTTTTTTCGAGGAAGTATGAAGCTTCATTGTTATCGTTGGGTTAACTTAATAATTGATCACTCATTTTGTGAGTATGCGCGTGAAAATGAAAAAAACAAGGCAAAGGCTATTTTGAAGCCTTTGCCTTGGGTCGTGCCAGCCCATTACCCTAGCAGAGGTCGTCAATAGTGCATTGAGAGACCTTGGGATTGTGCTACTTGATTCAAAAACTGTCGATTAGTGGGTAAACCACTGAGTTGTTGCTGAATACTTTGTACATGTTTTGCGTAGGCATGCCGCTGTTCAGGAGTGTGCAAATTGGCTTGATAGACATCATTGTACTGCGACCTGAATCCCATGCCGTATAGAACAAACAAATAGCTGGCCGCGGGGAACAATTCCTCACGAAGTTCAAAATCAGATGAAATAGGGCTGCGGCTTTTCCACAGGGTTAACCAATCTTGTAACTGGGTGGAACAGCTCTCTTGGTTTCGCATATCACGCCAGTACGCAGAAGCTTCACGTTCACTCAACACATAATGAAGCTTTAGGAAGTCGACTATTCTTTCCCATTTTTTTTCGAAAGCCTGATTAAACTGTCGACCAGCCGCTTGGCATTCTTTATATGTTCTAGGCAGTTGTTTTGCTATGTGGGTGGCAGATAATTCAATCATGACAAGCGCCGACGCTTCCAAAGGTTCTAGGAAGCCAGCAGATGTGCCGATGGCGACACAATTCTCTACCCAAAGCGTTTTACGGTAGCCCGGTGAGAATGTGATCTTTCTCGCTTTGCTAACATCCACATCAGCGGTTTTCTTGTCGTGCTTTAAGTAGGTCTCCAGTGTTGCTCTTGCTTCATCTTCACTGCAATGCGCCGAGCTATACACGTATCCCACACCTTTTCTCGAAGGCAAACCAATATCCCAAACCCAGCCACTGTCTTGAGCTGTTGAGTGTGTGGTAGAGGCAATATCAACTGAGCTGTCAACGTAGGGAGCTTGGATTGCGATAGCACTATCGTTGGCCAGTACGTTGGAGCATGATGTTAAGGGAACACCATAGTGCTGACCAATTAACCTTGCCGCAAAGCCTGTACAATCTATGAATAGATCACCAGTAATATTACCGTGTTCACGACCCACTATTGCAGCAATAGGTTCTGAAGATGAGCCAACCACATCATCCACATGATCCACAATATGTTGAACACCTAAAACCGTTGTCGCGTGCTTTTGAAGTAAGGCTGCAAACTTGTTTGCGTCAAGGTGATAACCATAGTTTGCAATGCCAGCATACGCAGGCGTTTGACGCTGCTTGGGGGCGAGATGGTGGTCGCATAATGCGGCCTGGGAACATACGGCATGTGCAAAATCTTGCTCTGCTGCGTAGCTTTGCCACCATGCCGCAACGTCGCTTTCAAAGTACCTAAATGGCAGGCTGAAAGGGTGGTAGTACTGATGTTCAATGGTGTCTGAGCGCCAATTGTGAAAACTGGTACCCTGCTTAAAAGACGCATTGCACTGGGCTAAAAAGGTTTCTTCACTGATACCAATTTTAAGAAGCGTACTGCGCATAGTAGGCCACGTCCCTTCGCCTACACCCAATATACTGACATCTGGTGACTCAACTAAAGTGACACTAATATTGTCATCGTGCTTGTGCGTTACAGCGATGATTGAAGCGGTTAACCAGCCAGCGGCACCACCACCTACAACAACAATACGACGAAGGGGGCTATTCGCTTGATGCATATTTTTCCCAAAGCCTACTTTATGGAAACAAAATGTTAACGATTTGGTTTTTCTTAAATGTATATTAAATGGGGCTTAAATGTAAGTGGAAACGTTTACATAATTAGTCGGTAGTCAGGAAATAGCGCAATTAACTACGAGTACAGGCAGCATTGTTTACTGCCAATAATACACAGGGAAATTATTGGGGCAGATGTTGGTAGTCGGTTGGGAAATTGCGGCAGAGCAATGTTGAAGAGGAGGGAAGTAAAAGCCGACGTTCTTAAGCGGAAAGCTGGTACAGAGCCCCTTTATTTACACAAAGGGGTAGGAAGGGATTATTGGTACCAGTTTAGTTCGTCACGTAAACTAACAACTGAACCGACGATAATAAGTGTAGGAGGCTGTAATTGCGCCTCTTCTTGCTTAGCCACAATATTGCTTAGCGTGCCTGTTAGTACCGCCTGCTTTTCGGTAGTCGCCGATTGAACTAAAGCGATAGGCGTATTGGCATCAAGACCGTGTTCAATGAGCTTTTCGCAGATAATCGGCAAGCCTGTCAAACCCATATAAAACACAGCGGTTTGATTCTTCTGTGCAAGGGCAGGCCAGTTGAGGTCGATAGTGCCATTTTTTAGGTGACCGGTGGCAAATACCACAGACTGGGCGTGATCGCGATGAGTAAGTGGAATGCCAGCATAGCTAGACGCCCCGCTTGCGGCGGTAATGCCGGGAACTACCTGAAAGTCGATGCCGTGCTGAATAAGTGTTTGAATTTCTTCTCCACCACGTCCAAATATGAATGGGTCGCCGCCTTTTAAACGCACCACACGATTGCCTTTTTTAGCTTCATCAACCATTAGTTGGTTAATGTCGCCTTGAGGAAGCGTGTGATTGCTTTTGGCCTTACCCACGTAGATTTTCTCAGCGTCACGGCGTACAAGCTCAAGAATTTGCGGCGATACTAAGCGATCATAGACTACCACGTCGGCCTTTTGCATTAAGCGCAAGGCGCGAAAGGTAAGAAGATCGGGGTCGCCAGGACCTGCTCCCACCAAATACACTTGCCCTTCTACTTTTTTGTCCTGAGCCGCGGCTTGCAGTGCTAATTCGAATGCATCATCGGCTTTGCTGTCTTGGCCCTTTTCTACCATTTCAGCAATGTCACCATCGAGCACGTCTTCCCAAAAGTATCGGCGAGCGGTAACGCCATTAAGCGTTTGTTTTACTTTTTCGCGGAATTTTTCAGAAAATGCGCCAAGTCGACTTAAGTTAGCAGGCAGTACAGTCTCTAACTTTTGACGTAAATAACGAAGCAAAACAGGCGCTACACCACCACTACTCATAGCAATAACGATAGGAGAGCGGTCAACAATAGAGGGGGTGATGAATTGGCAAAGCGGCGTATTGTCCACCACGTTCACCAACACTTTGTTAGCGCGCGCTAAGTCGTGAATATGTTGATTAACATCGCCTTTGTCGGTGGCAATGAAGACCATATCTTTATGGGTGAGATCACTATTTTCAAACTCGCGTTCAATAAGTGTCACTTTGTCATTTTGCGCCAATTGCTTCACCGTATCGCAAACCCAAGGCGCCACCACGGTGATGGTCGCAGGTGTCTTCATAATAAGCTCTAGCTTACGGGCAGCTACTTCACCAGCCCCAACAATTAGAACATTGAGTTTTCTGGCGTCTAGGAATAACGGAAAGTAATCCATAAAGGTTTTCTTAGCTTCAAATACAAAAAAAGAACTGACACTATTTTGCGCCAATTCTTTTTAATTAGAAAACAACGAAAACAGCCTTTATATTGCTATTAGTTATATAAAGGCTGAATGTATTGCTATTTAGTTCTTACGCTTACGGTTTTCGCGATCTCCGCGATTAGGGCGGTCTTCACGATTGCCGCGAGGCGCTCTGTCACCACGGTTACCACGATCGCCACGACCTTTAGCCGGCGGTGTATCTGACCATTCGCGAATATTCAAACGCTGACCAGCAACACGGGTGCCCTGTAGCGTATCGCGCGTCTCCTTAGGCATGCCTTCAGGAAGGTCTACCGTGCTGAAGTTGTCATAAATTTCGATAGCGCCAATGTGCTTCGAATTTATGTTTGCTTCATTAGCAATAGCCCCAACGATATTTCCAGGCTTCGCACCATGTACGTGACCTACTTCAATGCGGAAGCGCTGCATGCCTTCTTCAGGCTTGCGGTTTCCACGAGGTACTCTTGGCTTTCTCTCACGACCATCACGGTCACGAGAGTTTCTCTCGCGGCTATCGCGCTGAGGCTTGCTGTTAATATCTGGACGATCTGATTCTTTAAGAATTAACGGTTCGTCGCCTTGTGCAATTTTAAGCAGTGCCGCCATCAATACTTCAGGAGACGCTTCGTTTTCTTCTTTAATCATCTCAACAATAGGCATTAATGATTCAATGCTATCGTCTTGGGTTGCTTCGGCAACCGATTGTTTGAAGCGGCTTAAACGGGTTTCGTTAATTTCGCTAATTGAAGGAATTGGCATTGCTTCAATAGGCTGCTTAGTGGTTTTCTCGATAGAGAATAACAAGCGCTTTTCGCGATGAGAGATAAATAGGATCGCATCACCTTGACGACCAGCACGACCCGTACGGCCGATACGGTGTACGTAAGATTCGCTATCGTAAGGAATATCGTAGTTAATAACGTGGCTTACACGCTCAACGTCAAGACCACGGGCTACAACGTCGGTAGCGACAAGGATATCAATTTTACCCTGTTTAAGTTTTTCAACGGTGCGCTCACGAGCTGCCTGAGGAATATCACCGTTTAGTGGTTCTACATCGTAACCACGAGCAGAGAGTTTATCTGCTAGTTCAACCGTAGCGGTTTTCGTACGTACGAAAATGATCATACCGTCGAACACTTCCACTTCCATGATACGCGTTAGCGCTTCAAGCTTGTGGTGTGGTGCAATTTGGCAATAACGCTGGCGAATGGTGCTAGCTGTACTTACCTTAGACGCAATTTTAACGTGCTTAGGGTTTTTCAAATATCGCTGAGTAATCTTCTTAATTGGGCCAGGCATAGTTGCCGAGAACAGTGCGGTTTGGCGCTCTTCTGGTGCGTGGCTAAGAATAAGTTCAACGTCATCGATAAAGCCCATACGAAGCATTTCGTCAGCTTCGTCTAGCACTAAGAACTTAAGTTCGCTTAAGTCTAGTGTTTTGCGCTTAATGTGGTCGATGATACGGCCTGGTGTACCAACAACCACCTGAACGCCGCGCTTAAGCTGGCGAATTTGGTTGTCGTACGACTGACCGCCGTATACTGGAAGTACTTTAATTTTTTGACTAAAGCTCGCATAAACCTGAAACGCCTCTGCAACCTGAATAGCTAGTTCACGGGTTGGGGCCAATACCAGTAATTGCGGCTTACGTTGCTCAGGATCGATATTTGCCAACATTGGTAGGGCAAACGCAGCGGTCTTTCCTGTCCCTGTCTGTGCCTGACCGAGTAGATCGTGACCTTCAAGTAGAAGAGGAATACTCTCAGCTTGAATAGGAGACGGTTTCTCGTAGCCAACTTTTTCAAGGGCTTGTAAGATAGGTTCTGGTAAATTGAGGTCTTTAAATGTCATGTCGACAGTTGTGGTCATTAAGGATCCTGGTGCATTAAGTAAGGAGGGTGCGGCATACGATTAAACCGTACTTTTTCGGTTTATTATCGCAAGACGCTATACAGCGATGAACTGGCCTTTCGGGCGAGTTTATGAAGCGTATTCGTAGCGTATTTCGCGATATGCTTGCCAGCAGTGTTGCAAAAAACCATATTATATTCGAATAATGGCAAGGTTGCCACGAAATTGCACAGTTTAGATGAAATAATAGACAATACACCATGCGCTATTTTCAATGTGTAGCGATGTGACAATAAAAAGTTGAGGTAGGGCAAGGAATTACAATGACAAAAATGAAACCCAATACATTACTTAAACGCACAACGTTAGCGGTAATGCTGACCAGCGCGCTTTTATCTGGATGTAGTGAAAAAACAATGGAAAGCCATTTGGCAGATGCAAGGAACTACGCCTCTTCTCAACAAATCGACGCCGCCATTGTTGAATATAAAAATGCCATTCAAAAAGCGCCCGATGCCGCAGCACCGCGCTTCGAACTTGGCAAGCTGTACTTGCAGCAAAGTAATTTTTCAGCTGCTGAAAAAGAACTCAACAAGGCAATGGAACTTGGGCATCCTGTTAGCCAAGTCATTCCTTTATTGTCGGTCGCTTACCAACAGTCAGGGGCAGAAAATGCGCTGGCCGAAGTAGATTATCGCGCAGAAGGGATGTCAGCAGTTGAATCAGCCGAGGTGGGTTTTTATAAGCTACAGGCTTTAATGCAGCTAGGTAAAAACGAAGAAGCTCAAACGCTACTGGCTGATTTATCAACCCTAGATACGAGCTCAGTCTACAAAGGCCTTATTGACAGTTATGCCTTTGTTTTAGACAACGACATGGATGGAGCGCTAGCCGCCACCGAGAAGCTGCGAGAACAAGCCCCCACCAATAAAGACGTGCTACAACAGCTTGCCAAAATTTATCTGCAAAATGGCGAACCAGAAAAAGCTGCAGAAGTATATGGCGTTTATGTTAGCCAGTTTCCTGATGACGTTACCAGTAAATTTGCGTATGCCGCGCTTCTTATTGAGATAAGAGATCTTGATAACGCTCAGCCTATTGTCGATGACTTGTTGGTGCTGAACGAAAACCATCCGCTGCTAAATACTTTTAAAGGCATTATTGAGTCAGCCAACGAAAATTACGCGAAAGCCCTTGAACACTTGGAAATTGCCGTTCAAAACGGTAGGAGCGATCAGGTTGTGCGTTTGGTTGCGGGTTTTAGTGCGTATCAAATTCAAGACTTCGAGGCGGCCCAGCGCCACTTAACTATGGTGGCGTCTAGCTTGCCTGATAATCACCCTGGCCTTCGAATGCTAGCCGACAGCATGCTTCAACTAGGTGAAAACGATGAGGCGCTTGAAGTGTTAGCAAGAGTCGAAGGTGAGCAGGGTGTTGATGCGGCCCTGTTTTCGAAAGCCAGCTATCAGTTGCTAAGAGAAGGCAACGTCATTGGTGCTCAGCAAATGGTAGAAAAATCAGAAGGGGTTAGCACTACAGCCGAAGACTTATCGCGTTTAGGGGTTTTACAGCTTTCATTAAATGACATCGATGGTTTAGTAAACCTCGAACAAGCGGTTGAACAAGCACCTGAGTCCGTCACCTCACAAGCAACCTTACTGCGTGCCTACATAGCGACGAATCAGCTGGAAAAAGCAAAAAGCGCGGCGAAAGAGTGGCATGAACAGTCACCTGAAACTGCAGCTCCGCTTATTTACCTAGGGAATATTGCGACGGCAGAGGGAGCCTACCAAGAGGCCGCCCAATATCTAGATAAAGCCAGTGAGCTAGAAGGTGCAAAGAATGAGGTGTTTTACTCTCGCGCTAAATTACTGGTAGCCGAAGGTAAAAACGATAACGCGATTTCCTTTGTTCGCGCCTTTATTGATAAGAACCCCGCCGATGTACAGGCGCTAGCGCTATGGTTTGCCCTCGCAAAGGAAAAGGGGAACGCAGAGGACGTTATCAAGCATACTCAAACACAGTTCAACACCAATAAAACAAATCTGAATTTAAGACTTCTTCTTGCAAGAATGTACTCGTTGAACAGTCAGCTTGATAAAACGGTTTCGCTTTTGTCAGATGTAGAAGGTAATGAAGCGTCGCCACAAGCGTTTTGGAACTTAAAGGGTCAAGCGCTTATTGCCACCAACAACGTAGAAGACGCGACAGCGTTTTTTGATCGTTGGCTATCGTTTTACCCGCAAGATAAAAATGCGGTATTGGGTAAGTTGTTGATTGTCGACTCTCAAAAGCAATTTGATCAGGGGCTGACGTTAACCAATAAGGTGTTGGCTAAACGTCCAGATGCACAGTTAACCTTATTGAAAGCTTACTTTCACAGTCGACTTGGGCAGGCTAAACCTGCATGGGAAATCATTAATAGCACGGCCGATGATGTTAAGGCTCTGCCTTTCGTTAGAGGCGTAATAGCGCGCTTGCATCTTATCGATAAAGCGCCTGAGCAAGCTGTAGAGCACGCCAAAGCCGCCTATGACGCTACGCCTAACTCAGATAACGCTTTGTTGTTGATAGCGGCGCTTGAGATGTCGGGTAAAAAAGCTCAGGCATTTACGTTTCTTGAAAAACACGTTCAGGCGCACAGCAACGACATCCCAAGTGCAATGCTGTTAGCCGAGCGTCAAATTGGCAAAGACCGAGCAGCAGCCATTAAAACTTATGAACAGGTGCTAGCTAAAACGCCAGATAATTTTGTCGTATTAAATAACCTGGCGTTTTTGGCGCTGGAAGATAAAAAACTTACCCGAGCAGAAGAGCTCGCTAAAAAGGCCGTATCACTGCAGCGTGAGAACGCAGACGCCGCGGACACGCTAGCGCAAATATACATTGCTAAAGGCGACAAAGCCGCAGCGCTTAAACTGTACGAGGAAGTCGCTGCACGTCCTATTGCGAACGACGACGTATATTTAAATTATGTGAGTGTATTACTTGAACTCGATAAAAAGGCGCTCGCCTCGCGCAAGCTGGCAAGCCGAGAGTTTAAGTCAGAGGCAGCCAAGCAAAGAGCGGAGTCACTTAAGCAGCAATACGGGCTTTAGACTCGCCCGGGCGTATCTTGCTTTAGCCTAAATCTAGGCATCACCATTTTTGAGAAACTAAAAAGGCCACATCACTGTGGCCTTTTTCAATTGCGCTATTCGGACAGAACGCACTTAGCTGGTTTTGTTTACCGTGCTATTTTGATTATTAGCGGCAAGCTGTGCCTTCAGCTCTCGTAGTTCTTTCATTACATCTTGAAGGGTTGGCTCTACGTTCCCTTGGGCAATTTGCTCTTCAAGTAAGGCGGCTTCTTTTTCTGCTCGTGCTTTTTCGTTTTCTCTTTCCATCACGTTCACCACGATCCCAATCACCATGTTCAAGAACGCGAACGCTGTAAAGAAAATAAAGGTAAGGTAGAAAATCCAGCTTAGCGAGTAAACCTCCTGAGTCTCGTACATTACATCGGTCCAATCTTCGAATGTCATAATTCTAAAGAGCGTTAGCATCGAGATAGTGATATCGCCCCACAGCACGGGATTGATGGTTTCGAATAAAGTACTGCCTATAGCTGCGTAAATGTAGAAAATGATAAACATCAACAGCATGACATATGCTAATTGGGGCAGTGCTTTAACCAAAGAAACTAATAAGATCCTGAGCTCGGGAATGATCGAAATCATACGCAATACGCGGAACACACGCACCAAACGGGCGATAAGTGCCAGTTCGGTATCGTCTGCCGGAATGAGACTAATAACCACAATCAGTGTGTCAAACCAGTTCCAAAAGCTCTTGAAAAAGTAGCGTTTACGTTTTTCAGCCAAAAAACGAATGGTGATTTCTGTTAGAAAGAAGGCACTGATAAACCAATCTAAAAATAGTGTTACTGACGACATGCCAGCTGGCAGTTCATAGGTCTTGGCACCTACGAGTAGCGCTGAAATAACAATAACGCTTATTACAAAGGCTTCGAACCATTTATTGGCTCGAATGCGCTCAAATTTATTTTGAAGTTCAGAGGCTTGCATTTCTATTTATCACTCAAAGAAAAACCGAATAGCCAAAGGGCTTGTGGTAAGCGCCATTGGCTGTATACTAAATAATCAGAAGTGCAGCGTACGCGCACTTATTGCATACAAATGTAGGGGCACAACGGGCGTTTTAAACCTGTCTCGTCGCACGTTACCTAAACGTTTATCAAGCCGAATACACAGGCTTAAAAATAAAGGGCATAATCATGGATGATGAATTACGGTTGTTGCAAGAGAAATTGCATCGTGTAGCGGAACGCTTGTCTAACTTCGCGCCCACAAAGCAAAATGCAGAAGCCTTGCGTATGGAATATCGCCAACTGCTAAGCGCACTTAAGAAATATACACCTACATCGCCAACTTAATCATCATTAACATAGCCCTTTTTCGCGACTCAGCATCGCATTTCTTCAGGTGTCATATTATCTCAGGCATAAAAAAGGGCAGCACTGGCTACCCTTTCTTTCACTATTGAGCATGTACTAAACGCTCAACTATCCAATGCTAATCATTGGTGTTGGTTTCTGCTGGCTTAAGACCACGGTTGATCATAGCCACATCTTCACCTGTCAATGTACCTGCCGCTTGCTTAAGCGTAACCACTGACTGAATAAAGTCATAGCGTGCGCCCGCAAGGTTACGACGTGCATCGAACAGGTTACGTGTGCTGTCTAGCACGTCAACAATGGTACGTGTACCTACATCAAAACCTGCTTCTGTTGCTTTAAGGGCGCTGTCTGCTGAGACCACTGACTGCTCTAAAGCACGAATCGTTGAGATTGACGCTTTTACATTGTTAAACGAGCTGCGAATAGACTGCACAGTTTGACGATAAGTCTGTTCAGCTGCTTGGCTTGCTGCAACATAGTTAAACTTAGCTTGGTCGGTTTGCGATGAAACGCGAGAGCCTTGATAGATAGGCACATTCAATTGAACCGCAACTGACTGACTATCAAGATAAGGTGTTTCAAACTGTAAGAACGGGTTTGAAATATCGTCTTTGCTTCGCGATGCGTTAGCTGTTAAACCAAGGGTAGGTAAGTGACCCGAGCGCGCAATTGAAATATCTTCTTTCGCGATATCCATAGCAAGTCTGTCAACCAGAAGTGCTAAGTTTTTATCCTGCGCAGTTTCTAGCCACTCATCGACAGCCGCTGGCACAGGCATAGTTGCGGCAAAATTCTCTGTGTTTAGCCCAAACAAACGATCGTGATATTTACCTGTAATTACGCGAAGCGCTTCAAGAGCAAATTCAAGCTGGTTCTTTGCTTGGATTTCCTGCGCCACCGTGCTGTCGTAATTGGCCTGAGCTTCGTGTACGTCAGTAATAGCCGTTAAACCCACTTCAAAACGCTGGCGAGTTTGTTCTAACTGGCGCTCAATGGCACGTTTTTCAGCGCCCACAAATTCAACATTGTCACGTGCACGTAGTACGTCAAAATAAGCAGTAACCGTACGCACAATAACGTCTTGCATGCTAGCGGCAAGCTGGGCGTCGCTTTGCTCGGCCACTTTTTCAGCGCGATCCAGCCCTAGCCAGTTTGCGTGGTCGTAAAGTGACATTTGTACCTGCAAACCATAATCGATAGTGTCTACGTCTGTTTCAAATACCACAATTTGAAGGTCATCAGCATTAGCACCTAACGTTTGTGCACGTTCAGCTGTAGAAGTTGTATAGCCTACCGAGCCAGATATCTGTGGTAGAAGGTTTGCGCGGCTAATACTAATCCCTTCAAACGCTGCATCACGTTGCGCTTTCGCTTGGTTTACCAATGGGTCGTTCGCCAGTGCTTGTTGATATACCTGCATAAGGTCATCGGCCAGCGCACCCGTTGTCATCGAAACTCCGATAACCAGCGACAGAAGTGTTCGTTTCATGCTTACGTCTTCCTGTTGTGTTCAAGTTGCGTCGTCATTCGCTCTAAGGGACGACTTAATAAAACCAAGTGTATGAAAATTCAACCACAAACCGAAAGTCCAAACTCGTAACAGTATTTGATTAACTGTAACAGAATATGTGATCTACCCACGCAATTATTATAGTAATAGACGACTTGTAATATGATTTTCTGTTATTCGCTCACACCCCGTTATGCATTTTTAACGCATATACATGGTTGGTGTGTAAATGTACTATGTATGATAAATCTATTTGAACCATAAGTGTCAGCAAATGAGCAAGGAATTCCTTTCATTTACCTCAAATGACGTCGAAATCACTGACATTAAGCCAGTGTATCGTGGTTTCTTTACCATGAATCAGTATCAATTTAAGCACAAGTGTTTTAATGGAGAGTGGAGTGATACCGTCACGCGAGAAATATTTGAACGCGGTCATGCAGTAGGCGTTTTGCCTTACGATCCAGTTCTTCAAGAGTTTGTGCTAATCGAGCAAGTAAGAATTGGGGCATTAGCCACATCTTCAAGCCCTTGGTTGATAGAAATTATTGCTGGCATGATTGATGAAGGTGAAACACCTGAAGCGGTATGCCATAGAGAGTCTATGGAAGAGGCGGGTATCACGTTAGATAAATTAACGAAAGCATTGAGCTATTTGTCTAGTCCGGGCGGGACCACAGAAAGATTACATATTTTTATTGCAAAGACCGACGCTAGCCAAGCGCATGGTGTGCACGGCCTGGAAAGTGAGTCTGAAGATATTAAAGTGCATCGCATTAAAGAGAACACAGCCCTTGAATGGTTGGAGAATGGCCATATTGACAACGCCGCAGCGGTAATTGCGCTACAATGGTTCTTTATGCACAAAACACAACTTCTGGAGCAGTGGCAGACATCGTGACTCAACGCAACCAACGAAAATATGTACCTCATCTTCCTTCCATGCAGGCGCTTTGCGAACTGAACTACTCCCATGTTCTAAGAATTTTGCCTGATTGCGATACGGAAGATTTGAGCTATGAATTTTCGGTAGGAGTGGGCCTGTCTTATGAAATACGCATTGTGGAGTCTGCTCGCTACACCAGTACATTAAGTATTAAGCAAACCACTAAAGACATGCCGTCTTACTTAACGCCTAGTATGACGGTGCGCCTATATCACGACGCTCGCATGGCGGAGGTTATCAATAGCCAAAATACGGGAGCGCTCGAACCCTCTTACGAGTATCCGAACTTAAAGATGCGCCAGCGCAACGAAAAGCATATGGTGAACATCTTTTTAGCTGAGTGGCTAAACTTCTGTTTGCAACACTCCTCAAATGTTACCTCTGAAGCGTGATTACACTTATACAACTCAGTGATTGCCACTTACTGAAAGATAAAAATAAAACGGGATATGCGGGTATAGCGCCCTATAAATCGCTAGCACGCGTGCTCAGTAGCGTTCGGGAATATGTTGTTGATAGCGTTGATATTAAAAATTACGTTGCTCAAAAAGCTGCCAGCGAGCCAGAACAGAGAGCAAAGCACCAAGTAATTGTGCTAGTGACTGGGGATATTAGTGGCGATAATTCACCTGAGAGCTACGAGCATTTTATCGCATTGATGGAGCAATATATTGAGCCAGCAAATATAGAATGGTTTGTGCTGGCGGGTAACCACGATAATAATCCGTACTTTGAAAAATATCTTAGCAGCCGTTATTTAAAGAGCAATGACCCGATAAGCTTTCCCAATTGGCAAATACACGGCCTGGATACCCGCGCTATAACCAATAAGCAAACGGCAGCCGGGGAAGTAAAAGAAAGCGATATACAGGCGCTAGAACAAGCGCTAATTAGGTCACCACAGGCCAATCATCTCGTTGCACTTCATCACCACATATTGCCTTCAAACAGTTGGATGGATAAGCACTCGTTAGCTAACGGGCAACAGATAGCCGCGTTAATAGACGAACATCCACAAGTGAAAGCTGTCATTCACGGCCATGTGCATTCGCCATTGCGCCAGCAAATAGGAGTGAACAAAACGCTTTCTTACGCAAGCCCATCTACCTGTTGGCAATGGGAAATGCGTCCCGAATTCGGTGTTAGCAATGAAGCGCCAGGGTATCAGGTGATGAGCTTAATGGATGGTGGCTCGGTGGGCGTTAAGGTTGTTCGGGTTTAGCTTTCGCGCTCTTTGCTTAAGCGTGGCTGTTTTGGAAGTATTTGGCGTTAAGAACAGTTTTGAACTCTCATCGAGTCCATATTAAATATAGAAACAGAGAACACAGAATAGAGAAAAACATGCAGCACATTTTATATCTTCACGGCTTTTTAAGTTCGCCGAAATCCATTAAGGCGCAAGCCACAAAAGCGTATTTTGAGCAGCATCACGCAAACGTTACCCTACATATTCCAGAGCTGTCTAATTTCCCCAGTAAAGTAGAAGGCCAGCTAATTTCACTTATTGAGAACACTCCAGCTCTGCTTGAAAACGGGCTGAAGCTTATAGGTAGTTCAATGGGGGGCTATCTCTCTACGTTTTTGCTTGAAAAATTTGGAGGCAAAGCGGTGTTAATTAACCCTGCAGTTCGCCCCTACGAGCTGTTGCAAGGCTTAATCGGCACTCATGAAAATCCTTACAGCAAGGAAAAGTTTGAAATAGTTGAAAGCGATATAGGGGTAATTCAAGCGTTAGAGGCAGCGTCAATCAAAGAACCAAACAGTTACAAAGTGTTGCTTCAGACAGAAGATGAAACGTTGGATTACCGTTTGGCTGAAGAAAAGTACGCGCAAAGTCACCTGGTTATTGAAGAGGGTGGCGATCACAGCTTTGTAGGCTACGAAAATCACTTGCCTGCTATTGCCGAGTTTTTGCTGAAATAAGCGCATTGCCAGTCTTTACTAGCCCTGCTAACATCAAACATATTGCTGTGCGGCGCTATACTATATAGCTAACCTTAGTGCTGCGTATCTCTTTCTTTGTCGCTGGCTTAAATAACAACCATAACTATGTCAAATCAATACAATTCAGATGCTATCGAGGTTTTAAACGGCCTCGACCCCGTAAAACGCCGCCCTGGTATGTATACCGACACTACCCGCCCGAATCATTTGGGTCAGGAAGTCATCGATAACAGTGTGGATGAAGCGCTTGCTGGGCATGCCTCTAATATCAAAGTTATTTTGCATGAAGACCAATCGTTAGAAGTTATCGACGATGGTCGTGGTATGCCGGTAGATATTCACCCTGAAGAGGGAATATCAGGCGTAGAGCTTATTCTATGTAAACTTCACGCAGGTGGTAAGTTTTCAAACAAAAACTATGCCTTTTCTGGTGGTCTTCACGGGGTAGGGATCTCGGTAGTTAACGCGCTTTCAACCCGCGTAGAAGTGACTATTCGACGAGACAGTAACGTATATCAAATCGCCTTTGAAAACGGCGACAAAGTCGAAGACTTACAGGTTATCGATACCTGCGGTAAACGCAATACAGGAACCCGTGTTCACTTCTGGCCTGACCCGCAATATTTCGACTCGGCAAAATTCTCAGCCAGCCGACTTGTGCACAACTTGCGCGCTAAAGCGGTGTTAAGCCCGGGTCTGCGCATTCGTTTCGACAACAAGATTACCAAAGAAAGCCAAGAGTGGTATTACGAAGATGGCCTTAAAGACTACCTCTACCAAGCGGTAGAAGAGTTTGAAACCTTACCGTCTGACACGCCGTTTGTGGGTACATTCAGCGGCAATACAGAAGCCGCCGATTGGGCTGTAATGTGGTTGCCTGAAGGTGGAGATTTGGTAACGGAAAGCTACGTTAACCTTATTCCTACAGCGCAAGGCGGTACACACGTCAATGGGTTGCGCCAAGGCTTACTGGAGTCAATGCGCGAATTCTGCGAATTTAGAAACTTAATGCCCCGTGGCGTTAAGTTATCGCCTGATGATATTTGGGACCGCTGTGCTTATATCCTGTCGACTAAGATGCAGGACCCACAGTTTGCCGGGCAGACTAAAGAGCGCCTGTCTTCACGTCAGGCCAGTGCGTTTGTATCAGGTGTAGTGAAAGACGCATTCAGCCTTTGGTTAAACCAACACACTGAAATTGCTGAAGCGCTTGCTGAAATGTGTATCAACAATGCACAGCGCCGCCTTCGTCAAACCAAAAAGGTTGCGCGTAAAAAGGTCACTCAAGGGCCGGCACTACCAGGCAAACTGACCGACTGCTCATCACAAGATATTTCGTACTCTGAACTGTTTTTAGTAGAGGGGGACTCGGCGGGTGGCTCGGCCAAGCAAGCGCGAGACCGAGAGTTTCAGGCAATTATGCCGCTGCGCGGTAAAATCCTGAATAGCTGGGAAGTCGACTCTTCTCAAGTGCTGGCATCACAGGAAATTCACGATATTTCAGTTGCGCTGGGTATCGACCCAGATTCAACCGACCTGTCTGGTTTACGCTACGGTAAAATTTGTATTCTTGCCGATGCTGACTCTGATGGGCTACACATTGCTACCTTATTATGTGCGCTCTTTGTTCGTCACTTCAGAACCTTGATAGAGCAAGGCCATGTGTATGTTGCTATGCCGCCGCTATTTAGAATAGATGTAGGCAAAGAGGTGTACTACGCGCTAGATGAAGGCGAGAAGCAGGGCATCCTTGACCGAATTGAAGCTGAGAAGAAACGCGGTAAAGTCAACGTACAGCGCTTTAAAGGCTTGGGTGAAATGAACCCGCTACAGCTTCGCGAAACAACCATGGATCCGAATACCCGTCGACTTGTTCAGCTGACCATTGAAGACGCTGAAGAAATGATGGAGCTGATGGACATGCTGCTTGCTAAGAAGCGTTCTGGCGACCGTAAAATATGGCTCGAAAGCAAAGGTAATATGGCTGAAGTGGTACTGTAACTGGCATTAGCGCCAAGACGCAAAACAATGTGGTGCAGGAGAAAAAGTACAGCGACCGGTTGAAGGAAACATTGCGCAAATACAATAACTGAGGAATTGAAACCGCACAGGTAATCGAAGAGTTGATTGTCATGGCGAAACAGTTTCAGGATGAAATGGCGCGTGATGAATCATTAGGGCTAAACCCTGATGAGGTCGCGTTCTACGAGGCACTAGCCAACAACGAAAGCGCTGTAAGAGAGCTAGGCGACGACACATTGAAGAAAATCGCCATTGAAATCACGCATGAGTTAAGCGCATCGACAACAGTTGATTGAAGTCAGAGAGAGCGTGCGGGCAAAATTGAGAATCCTAGTTCGCCGCACATTACAACGATACAAGCACCCACCAGATAAGGCGATTGAAGCCGTTGAGTTGGTATTGCAGCAAGCAGAAGTGCTGTCGAACAGTTGGAGTTAAGGCGCTAAAGGGAATAAAGTAATGGATGAACTAGCAGATAAATGGGCTGGCCGTATTTACGGTACAAATACAGGGAATGTTTTTCTAGAGATTAGCCAGAAAGATGCGAGTATAAAGGGGCGCCTTCGTATTATGGATTCTGTATACGGCGTTTCCTTATACACTTGTGTAGGTACCGTTTCAGACAGTATAGAAATGACATGTGAGCCTGAACAAGATATTGAGGGAGTTGTGCAGGGGACGGTAACTGTTCAAGGCCGTTTAGACGAAGAAGGCAGGCTGCACGGTTCATGGGAATCTTCCATTGGCACTGGCGGAACATTCGAGATGTATCCCCACAACATAGAAAAAGTGGACAAGACAAAAAATCCCGAACAAATACACAATAAAACCGTTCCGATTGGTTCGGTTAGGCTATTTAAGTCAGACCTTCTACAGCTTGTGAATTATATCTCTAAGGACTTCACAGCCGGTCGAGTCATAGTTACCTATCATTCCCGAGGTGTAGAGTTAACGAAATATGCAGATGACTTCTTTAACCAGTTGGATGATATAGAGCATCTTCAATACATAAAGCTGGTTATACAAGAGCCTGAAGCTTATGGCATCAACAGGGTCGTCGTTATCGAGCTTGGTGTTCATGGATTTAGTGAGATAAGAGTCTCTGGTATCAATGAATCCTGGGTATTGGGTAAGGCGGAATCCGTATATCAATTTTTAAAACCAAAACAAAACGCCTTAGTTACAACGTACAGAAAGCATGGGCTGAATATTAATAGCGTTTTATTCGCGGTTTTACTTATCAGCTTACCCGAAATATCAGATTGGAAGAGTAGAGGAATATTCGTTATATGCGCCTTTACCTTGTTGGGAATTTTAATGCACATGCATGCAAAATATATCCCTAATACGTCAATCTACCTTACAGAGTCAAAACCAAGTTTTGTTAAACGAATTTGGCCCAGCCTTCTTTCTTGGTTTATTGCCGCAAGTAGCTCATTAGCTGCGGCTTATGTATTTTACTTATTGAAAGGACAGTAACAATGAATAAGTGGTAAAGGTTCAGGGATGGTCCACTGATTTTGTTATCGCAAAATCACTATGATTGAATTTGCGTATCATATATTTAATGTTATTGTTTTATAAGTTTATTTTCACTTTCAAATTGAAGGAAAATATTGAATGGAATCTGAGCCACAAACCAATACCCAATCCTCCGTTAAACTTGAATCTACACTCCTATCTATGGCAATTGAGTCATGGCGCTTTAGTAAAGTTTTTAACCGCCTACTACATAAAGTCGATGCTGGCGAACAAGGCCGCTATCTTGGTCAAATGCGCTGGTTCATAAAAAAAATAGAAGAATCTTTAGCTGAGTCTGGCTTAAAACTAGTTAATGTTGAGGGGCAGCAATTCGACCCAGGGATGGCCGTAACGCCACTTAATATTGAAGAGTTTGAGCCCGATGATGTGTTAGTTGTCGAGCAAATGCTTGAACCAATCATTATGGGTGAACAAGGCCTTATAAAGACAGGTACAGTTACGTTAAGGAAGATTGAATCATGAAGAATTTTGTTGGTATTGATTTAGGAACCACAAACAGCGCAATTTGCACGTATGATGGCGAAAGTACGCGTGTTTGGAAGAGTCCTGAACAAAATGATGTAACGCCCTCTGCAATCTATATTGACAAAAGAGGGAACAAATATGTTGGCAAGCGCGCCTATGATTCTGCTCCCCATAGCCCAAATAATTCTGCTTTGCTTTTTAAGCGACTAATGGGAACCAGTACACCAATCGAGTTGAAGGCAATAGGCGAGACCAAAACGCCGGAGGAATGTTCAGCAGAGGTCTTGAAAGTTTTGTATGGGTATTTACCTGAAGAGATAAGAAACGACCCAAACACAGGGACTGTGATAACGGTTCCTGCTGCATTTAACCAAATGCAAAAAGACGCAACAATGCATGCGGCTGAAATGGCTGGACTTGGAAACGTTGCTCTTATGCAAGAGCCAGTTGCTGCGGTTATGAGTGTAATGAAAGCTAGAAATACCGATGGCATCTTTCTTATATACGATCTTGGCGGCGGAACCCTAGACATAGCGATCGCTGAGAGCATTGGAGGAAGAGTTAACCTTCTTGCTCATGGCGGCATTGCAATGTGCGGTGGAAGAGACTTCGATCGCGTACTATTTGATAATGTAGTGAAGCCATGGCTTTTTGAAAATTTCAATTTACCAGATGACCTATCTGTAAACCCTGATTTTAAGTCATTAATGCGCCTCGCGAACTGGGCAACAGAGAAAGCAAAGATTGAGTTGTCATCTCGTGAGGAGTCAGTAATAAGTTTGTCTGAATCAGAGACGAGAGCAAGAGACCTATCTGGCGAAGAGATTTACATCGATATTCCTATCACTCGACAGACTCTAGATGAACTTATTGAAGAGCGCGTTACAGAGTCTGTAACTGCTGCGCGAGAAACTCTTAGTAAAGCGGGTTTATCCGCTCATGATGTGGAGAGAGTGGTGTTTGTTGGGGGGCCAACAAACTACAAGCCGTTGAGAGACAAAGTTGCATTTGAGCTAGGAATACCCGGAACAACAGATGTTAACCCGATGACCGCCGTAGCAGAGGGGGCAAGTCTATTTGCTGAATCAATTGAGTGGAAATCGGACAACAGAGCCCGGAAAAGCAACAGAGGTCAAGTTTCATCACAGGGCGATTTGAAGTTATCTTTCAACTACATCAGCCGCACACCGGATACTAAAGCTAAAATTGCGTTACAGATTAAAGGGGAAGCCCTTCCTGGAGCTGAATTTCAAATTGATAGCGTAGATACGGGGTGGACTTCTGGGAAAATGGCGCTTCAGCACGGTGCCATTGTAAGTGTCACATTATCTAAGCAAGGCGAAAACACGTTCAAAATTTCGGTTACAGATAGTTCTGGTGGACCTGTACCTCTCGGAAACGACGAAATAGTAATTACTAAAACTGCTGCGACTGTTGATGCTATTCCAGCATCACATTCAATTGGAATTGAAGTATTAGAGAAGTTAGGTGGAAAATCTGTATTGGATTACCTTGTCCGAGCTGGTGATTCACTTCCAAAAAAAGGAAAGAAAGTATTTAAGGCCGCTGAATCATTAAAAGCTGGGGTCGCAGGTTCCTTGAATCTAAAAATCTGGGAGGGCGATATCGAAGATCCTGTTACAGATAATCGCCCTGTGGGAGTTCTAAAAATTTCTGGATCAGATTTTGACGATGGAGTAATTCCTGCTGGTGCTGATCTAGAATGTGATTATGAAATCTTAGATTCTGGAAACATCATCATTGAGGTATCCGTACCAAGTATTGGTGGGGTCTTTCACTCAGGTAAAAACTTCTATTCTAGACAAGAAGGTCAGCTCGATTATACCACCTCCGCTGCCATGGTTGTTGAGGAAGGTGAAAGAACTACTTCACGGATAGATGAGTTATTCGAAGTTATAGATGATCCTAAACTCCAACAAGCAAAAGATAAGGCTCAGAAAGCAACATCTCTTGATCCTGATGAAGTTGATACAGAAAATGCGCAAGAGGCCATGGAGTCTGTATTAGAGGCGAGAAAGATTTTAGCGCAAGTGCGCAAGGAGCATTTGAAAGAGATTCGACAGATCGATCTCAATCACGCGATAGACTTCTTTGATAAATACCTCCGCGAATCAGCGAGGCCTTCAGAACAAACCTCTTTTGATAGTTTGGCGAAAACTGCCCAACGCTCGTTGGAAAGGAATGATCAGGACTTCGAGCACCACCTCGATGAATTGAGAGGTAAAAACTTTGACATTCTCTGGAGACAAGACTGGTTTGTAGTTGAAAAATTCAAGTCTATGACTAACTCGCCACATCTGTTTGCCGACAAAGCTCGTTTCCAAGAGCTTGCGCAGACAGGATTAAATCTACTTAAAAATGATAACATCGATGACTTGCGAGCAATCGTTGCTGAACTTTCAATGATTCAGATTGGCGGAGGGGCAGAGAGCGATCTGCTGGATGTTGCAAACATCCTTAGAGGTTAATGCTAATGAAAGCTTGGTTGGAAAATGGGACTCAACTCACCGAATCATTAACCGTAAATAAGTTACTTTGCTCGTCAAAATGCTGGCAGATTTATTCAACGTTGGAATCTATGAATTTATTGGTTGCAAATGTTGAGCAAGCAGAAAAGTGGTTTGCGTCGGGAGTGATATCGAGTAGCTTATTCCGGTCTCATGACTATGAAGGTTCAAAATTCTATGTTTTGAGCAGTCCAAAGAAATATTCGTTAACTCCTTTTCCAGATATTCCTTCGCCAGAGAGCAAGGAAGATGCCTTTGCCCTTGCTCACGCTTTCAAAGCAACTCGGGATGTATACCCTGATGGTACTTTGGAAGGTGGGATATATGTGGAACAGTATTCACGAATTCTTCCACTCTCCAAACCAACTGGGGATTCAGATGATGTTCTCATTGGGACATGGTTGACTGGAGGAGTTAATATCTCCGCAACCTCCTTTAGAAGGCTAACCAAGCTTCAGGGCTGGTTGTCTGCAAGTGAGCTGCTTGAAGTTTTAAATATCATTGGCTTGCCAGTGCCTCCTGATGCTGGATTAATAGCCAAAACAAAATCGGATGACAGTCCTGTTAAAGAAAATAAACCAGAGTGTCGTTTGAAAACAACTAGCGAGAATGTCTCAATTGACCAATGGGTAGATGAAGATAAATTTGTTCTTCCTGGCAGAGCAAATTTAGAGAATTTCTTCAACGAACATATCATAGACATAATCCAAAACAGTGAGAAATATCAGAGGATGGGGATTGAGTTCCCTTCTGCTGTAATTCTTCATGGCCCCCCAGGGTGTGGTAAGACTTTTGCGGTAGAAAAGCTTGTGGAATATATAGGTTGGCCGAGCTTTCAAATTGATTCTGGCAGCATAGGAAGCCCTTACATTCACGAAACTGGTAAAAAGATTTCCGAACTTTTCGACAGGGCAATCGACAACGCACCCTCGATAGTTGTGATTGATGAGATGGAGTCATTTCTATCTGAACGTGGGCAAGGCGGAAGTGCCGGGCAACATCACATTGAGGAAGTCGCAGAGTTTCTTAGAAGAATACCTGAAGCTATAAGTAAACGGGTTTTGGTCATTGCGATGACAAATATGATTGATGTCATTGACCCAGCAATACGGCGTCGCGGTAGATTCGACCATATCATTGAAGTTGGAATGCCAAGCTCTTTTGAAGTCTCATCTTTGTTGCAAACGTTGATGAAGGATCTTCCCATTTCTGAAGAAATTGATATGGATGAACTTATTCAAAGACTTTGTGGAAGAGCACTTTCCGATTGCACCTTTGTAATAAGGGAAGCGTCACGACTTGCAGTTAAAGATAACAAAGACGTGATTGACCAAAGTTGTATCCAAACTGCTCTCTCACTACTACCTAACAAAGAAGACAAAAATAAGCGAACAATTGGATTTGTAAATTAAGGAGAGGTAAAAATGGACTTGCTAAGCAACCCTTTTCAAATTCTCGGTGCTTCGCTTCGCGACGACCGCCAAAGAATATTAGAGTTGGCTGATGACATGAGTTTAGTCAATGATGCCGATATATGCATGGAAGCGCGTGCAGAATTGACAAATCCTCGGAAACGTCTAAAAGCTGAATTAGCTTGGATATGTGGTGTTCGTCCAAGCAGAGCATCTGAGTTGATATCTATTTTAGGGACTTCGCCGCAGAACATTCTTGAAGTTGACAATATTCATTGTTTAGCTAAAGCCAATTTTATTGCATCTGCTCTTTCGAGTTATAGGCCAGAAAGCATAGAAGATATCGTTAAGTGGGTTCTGGAGTTAGCTAATCAATTTGATCAAATTTCATGCGAACAACTCCAAACAATGCTGAACGAAGAACGGATCGTATCAGGATTCCCAGAGATTAACGATTTATCTTCGATAGAAGCCGAGTTGCAAGAAAGACGGAATTATTACAGGACAACAATTAAAGCCGCGTTAGATCAATTCTCACCACCAGAGCTTGTAAAAGCAGTCACAGACATTGTTGATATAGCTACTGATTGTGGACAGGTTCATGGCCCCGTTTTAGTCGAAGATGTTGTAGATACATACGAAATAGAGGCTCAGGATTTCTTAGAAACCGAAGGGCAAAACATTAGTACATTAGTTAGCTTGATTGAAGAGAAGCTGGATAGTCAAGTTTCTGAGCAAGAACTGTCTGGCTTGTTAGATAAGTTGATTAACGTTGTCCGAAATTGGGACAACGTTGCTCAGCCCATTCAAGTATTGACGATGAGCCTTGGAAGAGAGCATGAAGCGAGTGCTCGTATTGCGAATGATATTAGGTCGCTTGCAATCTATATGTTCAATGAATATGGGATGCTTGAGTTATCCAGAAAGCTGACAGAAATGCTGCAAGAAGTGTTTGCTGAAGTAGTGAGAATAGCTGAAAAAAGTGCAGAAGATGCTGAGGCGTTACAAGAAATAGCGGATCAAAGAGAGCAGTATCTTGAGCAGGCTAAAAAACAAGAGGAGGAATGGAGACGCGAAGTTACTTATGAAGCCGATGTTGGGGCTATTTTCAAAGATAAACTAAAGATTTCTCCTGATGGTATTGAGTGGAAGGGCAGGAAGTGGCCTCTAGAAAAAATTACCAGAGTTAGATGGGGCGCAACAAAACACTCTGTCAATGGCATACCCACTGGAACGACCTACAAAATTTTTTGGGGAACAGATGCGGATGGTTATTCTCTTGAGCTTAAAAAAGGAGCAACCTTTACGAACTTCATCGATAGATTGTGGAAAACGGTTGGGGTAAGGCTTTTAACAGAGTTTCTTGAGGACCTTGGGAATGGGAAACAATTCAAATTTGGCTCCGCCACTATTTGTGATGAGGGTGTTGAGTTAATAAGACGAAAATTCTTCGGTAGTGACGAGAAAATTTTTTGTACATGGAATGAATTAGTCATTTGGAATGGCGGCGGTTCGTTTTGTATCGGCAAAAAGGGAGATAAAAAGCTTACGGAGGGCTTTTCGTACCAAGATCAGAACAATATCCATATATTGGAAGCTGCTATTCGTGCATTTTGGAAGAGAGGTGGACATAAGCTGAGTAGTTTACTTGAGCAGTAATCGTCTAACACTAGGTGTTTCGAGGAAACAAATGGAATTAAAGTAAGTATGAATAATGATGGCGAAACCAAAAAAGGCTTTTCAGGATTATCTGGATTGGCTTCGGATGTTGGCGACACGATTAAAGCTGAGCAATCCAAATTAAAAAGCGGCGCTGGGGAAGAAAAAGTCAATAAAGCATCTGGTTCGGGCCACGCTTCTAATCAAACTCGCACAGTTGAGCCGACGAAAAAAGTGGAAGTTAGTACCAGTGATGAACGCAGTGGTCATAAGAAATACTTTATCATTGTTGCGGTAATTGCACTTTTATTGTGGATAGTTACGCAGAGTAATAATCGAAATACGACGAGTCCTAAGCCTTTACCCAAATCTTCTTCACAGCCTGTTCCCGATTCAAGGCCTACATCCGTCCCAACGCAACTCAGTTATACTAAACCATCTGTTGGTACTAACAATATTTTAAACGTATCAGAGATCCGTTGGTGTATCAGAGAGGGCATTAGAATTGATGCTATGCGGAATGTTTTCTCTTCTAATTCGGGGATCGATAAATTTAATTCCTTGGTGAATGATTACAATAGTCGTTGTGGTAGTTACCGGTATAGGTCCGGGTCTCAAACAAGAGCGGAGAGGGATGTTGCACCTCACAAATTAGAAATTCAGGAAGAAGCGAAACGAGAAGCGAGAACTTATGAGAACGAGTTAAATGCTCCTGACCTCAGAGCGGTTACTACTAATTCAACTCATACGCTCTCGGGACCTAACCCCAAGCTTACTCAGCAGTATGACCCCGACCTTATAAGACAAATACAGACATTGCTAGCTGGGTTTGGTTATGAGATTGATAGAGTTGATGGCTTGTTTGGTAAAACAACACAGGCGGCAATAAAATCGTTTCAACAAGCTGCCGAACATACCGTTGATGGTATTCCGGACAGAGAATTACTAGAGATATTGGAATACGTCAAATCTGAGTTGGTTAAAAAACGGCCAGGTGGTTTTGATGAACCTGTTCAAAGCCCGTCGTCAAAGATCCCAGCCAATGCTTGGGTATCTGGCTCGAATTGGTTCTGTAATGATGGTTACAGAAAAGTGAGCAATAGATGTGAAAAACTATCAGTACCGGAGAATGCTTGGGTATCTGGCTCGAATTGGTTCTGTAATGATGGTTATAGAAAAGTGAGCAATAGATGTGAAAAACTATCAGTACCGGAGAATGCTTGGGTATCTGGCTCGAGTTGGTTCTGTAATGATGGTTATAGAAAAGTGAGCAATAGATGTGAAAAACTATCAGTACCGGAGAATGCTTGGGTATCTGGCTCGAATTGGTTCTGCAATGATGGTTACAGGAAAGTGGGAAGTAAATGTGAATCAGTATTCAAGGATTAATTTTGTCAACTTATGGTTTTAATCAGGGCAAGATCATACTCTGACTTGCGTTAACTAGCGCATCTGTGATCAAATCTAGCTTTTTAGGCTAGCACAGATGTCATTTATTACCCATTTTGAGTCACTTGAAGATAAACGCTCTCATATCAATAAGAAGCATGACCTACTTGATGTGATTTTTCTCACCGTGGTGGCCATTCTTTCTGGTGCTGAAGGATGGAAAGACATTAAGCAATTTGGGGACAGCAAACTGGATTGGTTGCGTAAGTTCAGGGCCTTTAAAGAGGGTGTACCCGTCGACGATACTATTGCCCGTGTTATCAGCTCGCTAGAGCCCAACGCCTTGCTAACGTGCTTCATTAGCTGGGTGAATGAAATCCGTGAAGACCAAGGGCAGCCCGTGATTGCGTTTGATGGTAAAACGCTTCGCCATTCATTCGATGGTGATAGGAAAACCGCCCTTCACAGCGTGTCTGCCTACGCGGTGGAACAAGGTTTAGTCCTCGCACAATGTAAATCGAAGGGTAAGAAAAATGAAGTGTCGACGGTACTGGAATTGATTGAATTACTGGAGTTAAAAGGCAGTATTGTCACTGCCGATGCCATGCATTGTCTGAAGAAGGTCGCTAAAGCCATTAATGCAAAAGGC
This sequence comes from Alteromonas sp. G4i13, assembly GCF_054960505.1. Lineage (NCBI taxonomy): Bacteria > Pseudomonadati > Pseudomonadota > Gammaproteobacteria > Alteromonadales > Alteromonadaceae > Alteromonas > Alteromonas sp. G4i13. The sequence continues at coordinate 91,968 of NZ_JBHNYX010000013.1, forward strand.
GGCGACTATGTTCTGCAAGTCAAGAATAACCAAGGTAAACTTGCAACGGAAATAGCGGCTTACTTCCACAAGACACGGCGTGATTCGCCTCAAGATGTCAAAGTAAACAGTTTGACTTTAACCAATGATGGTCATGGACGCATCGAGGAACGTACCTACGTTCAGCTACCCATTACGCCTTGGTTGACGCAAAGCCAAGGCTGGACGAATATGAAGTCGGTCATTGAAGTCACCCGAAAACGCTACCTTAAAGACAAGGAAACGAGTGAGACCGCTTATTACATCAGTTCCTTGGAGGTTAACTTACCTCAAATTGCGAAAGCCATTCGTAGCCATTGGTCGATAGAAAATGCATCACATTGGGTACTGGATATGACGTATCGAGAGGACGATTCCCGCATCAGACGCGGCGATGCGCCCGAATATATGGCGACCTTCCGCCGCTTTGCAATGAATTTAGCACGCTTGAATCCTATTAAAGACAGTATGAAAGGTAAGCTGAAGCAGGCGGCGTGGTCTGATGAAGTCAGAGAAAAGCTCTTGTTTGCTTGAATTTTATTCAAGCATGATTTTACCTTGTGGTTTTAATTTTATTTGTTTTTATCATATTATGCTTTAATTCTTTGCCTGGGAGGTTTTTTGATGCATTATTTTTCTATGGTTAAGATGATCAGTTTTGTCAGTTTATGGTTTAACTAACAGGCGTTGTAGATTGCAGAAACGCGCCGCTTTCGTGCTTATTTATAGAAGCGTGTATTGATAACGCTGTACAAACAAGTGACCGCTAGACAAGCAGTCTTATCGCTACATGAAGCAAATCGAAAACGCCGAGATACTATCCTGATACGGAAATTTCTCGGCGTTTTAGTTTGTGCATCTGCAATAAAATACTGCCACGCATAATTACGCTGGTGCCGTTTAGGATAAGTAGCGGCCAGCTTTGGCTTAATGGCATTGTTAGGCCAAACAATAAAGTGCTAACGTCTTTTATCAATATATTGCGAAACAGCGCAAATGACAGCGACCCCACTTTTTGTCTGCGCTGCAGTACAAACCACTGGTGCAGTGAACCTTGAAATAAGATAACGGTAACGACCAGCATTAAGGTATTTGCGCCAAGCTGTGCAAGCGTTGGGAAAGGGCGAAAAGCAATGGAAAGTGTGCCACCAATGAGAGCTAGCAGAGCAACAGCGGCAACGTAACCTGAAATTGTAGTGCGCCTGTGTTGCCATATTTTCCAAATGATAATGAGCGTAAGTATGAGCGCGCCAAATCGTGTCCACACCAAGTAATGGTTGAAAGGCTCTACCGAAATGCCAAATAGGAAAATTGAGAAAAAGGCAAAATAGCTAGAGCCAAACTGGTTAAGTGACAGACTGTGGTTAGCATCGTCACTTTCGCTAGAAACGGGCACTTGAAAGCGCGTCATGGCCTTAATTTGTGACCATAATCCTAACCATGTCAGTAAAAACAGCGCGGCACTGGCAAAGCCTAAAATGTGGTAAAGCACCCAATTTGCTCCACGTTGAAAATGTTCTAGCTCGTGAATGCCCCAGTGTATCACAGGACTGGCACTGTTCTGGCATGTTCTGACATATGGCATGCAAACAATCACTATTAACAAAGCACTGCAGCAGGGGCTAAAGGTGTTATCGTTTTTTCGGTATCGATGACACCCAATATGTTTTCAAAACCGGTATTGAACTAGCAAGGAGGTTTATTTTGGCATTGCACTCAGTTTCTTCATCAACCCGCCAGCTAGCGGTAAGCGACAAAACCACAACGCTATTATTTGATCACGACGGTACCCTTATTGACTCAGAATCCGTACATTTTGACCTGTGGAAAGACATTTTGCTGGGGTACGATGTTGAATTAAGCGAAGATTTTTATTGTGAAGTGATGGCGGGTATTCCAGTAAAGCAAAATGCTGTTGACCTTGTCGAACATTTTAATATTGATGTCGCACCGCAGGTGCTAGCAGAGCAAAAACACAAAAGCATTAGCGACTACTTAGATAAACAAGCTTTTCCCTTAATGCCGTTTGCTAAAGAAACCATTGAACATTGTGCAAACAAAGGTTACACCATTGGCATTGTGACTGGGGGAAGTAAAAAGTCGGTGGAAAAAACCTTATCTCAGTATGGTTTAAGTGCTTATATTTCTTGCGTGGTTGCCGTGGAAGATGTCGAAAACAGCAAACCAGCACCTGATTGTTACGCGCTTGCAATGGACAAGCTAGGAAAAATACCCGGTGAATGTGTGGCAATTGAAGACACGCAAACCGGCATGACAGCGGCACTTGCTGCAAACCTAGCCTGCGTAGTGATACCCACGGAATTGTCGAAGTATCATGACCTGTCTGGTGCCACAGTGCGGTATACAAGTCTGAAAGACTGGGTGGACTGTGAAGTCACTTTATAGCGTTTTCGGTGGTGATCAATTGGCGACTTGTCGTGCCACTTGCCGCTGGTGGCGCGAAAATAGATAACGTAGTATAACCAGCACCTTAGGGCATAGTGTTATTTGCCATACAACGAAGAGCACTTAAGGCGCTAACCTATTTTTTATTAATTGTTATGACAGGTAAAGCTGATTTCTCATGATTTTGCGTAGCGTTAAATGGCTTTTAATTACTCTTGCCATCATAGTAGTTCTGCTCGTTGTAGGCGTAGCGGCGGTAACTATTTTGGCTGTACAAAAACAGCCCTTAGTTGCATCTACAGCGCCCACACAACTAGATGGTGCTGACAGTGTTAATGAATTGCTCGGCCAACTGCAGCAAGCGTTTTCTCGCCGAGAAGAAGGCCATCAAGTTACGCTCACCGAAACCCAAGTCGAAAGCTTAGTGGGTGTGTTACAGCGCGCACTGCCTGACTTTAAGGGCGTAGTGAATATCACCCCATTGGCGGGAACCATTAACATCACTTACGCTATTAACAGTACGGGGTATTATGTTAATGCATCAGCGCTAGTACTGCCTGGCGATAGCTTGCGTATAGAGCAAGTTCAAGTTGGCGACTTAACCATTCCAGGTCGATTTTTACTTAGTTTTCTAGAGCGTACGGTAAACTCTTATACGCAATCAGAGATAGCCACCATTGCGTTATCGCGGGTTGAGCGTGTGACCATGAGAAGCGGTGAACTTACCCTTGATGTTGGGCGTTTAGATGAGCTGCTAAGCGAGTTAAACGTAGTGGCGTCGAATATGTCGGTAAGCGAACAGACCGAGCTTCAGCAGCTATCTGCATACTATTTACGTTATTTGTCTGGTAGAGAAATAGCCTTATCAAATAAACCAGTATCTCTTATTGAATACTTGCGTGAAGGGATGGCACGGGCGCGAGAACAAAGCCAAACCCCTGAAGATGCAGTACTGCATAACAATGCGGTAATCCTCGCTTTAGCGGTTTACGTTGGGCATCATCGTGTTGGGACTCTGGTGGGCGACATACAGCCAGATGCCGATAAGGCGTTAAAGCCTCGCAGAGGGGCTGTGCTGCACAAGCGCAACGATTTGGCTCGTCACTTTATTATTTCTGCTGCATTAGAGTTAATGGCTGAACAAGGTATGTCCTTGGCAATTGGCGAGTTTAAAGAGCTTATGGACCGGGGCAATGGTGGTTCGGGCTATAGCTTTGTGGATTTGGCGGCAGACATGTCGGGCACTGAATTTGCAAAGGTTGCTACCCATCCAAATACTGCGATGGAAGTGCAAAATGCGATTGCGCGCATTCAAAGTGAACTTGAAATCATCCCGCCTATTGAAGGGCTGCCCGAAGGCTTAAGTAAGCAAGTATTTACCGAGCAGTATCAGCGGGTGGACAGTGAAGCCTATTTGAAAGAAGTGCAGGAAATTAAGCGGAGAATTGCCTTGCTACCGCTTTATCAAAAATAAGCGGTAAGGCGCGTGAGAGTTCGCCGAAAGTAAGAAGCCAACCTATAAAAAGCCCGCTATGAAAGCGGGCTTTGTTTTACTCATTTGAAGTTCTACACTACTTTTTGGCAAGAGACTGCTGAAATTGCGCAATGGTCACCAGCGCCAACTCTATTTTTTTAACTAATGGCGCTAGGGCTTGTTTGGCCGCATCATCATCCAGTTCCTTTAGCGATTGCCAGTCATTTGCAATCTCTTGAACATATGGACCAAAGCGTTTTGCTGATGTGCTAAACCCACTGTCATCTGCGAAAACGGCTGCAAACTTCCCTTTTTGATCGCGCTGTAAACTATCTAGTATTTGGTCGGCATCAACAGCTTTGCGGTGCAGCGTTTGAAGTGTTTCTTGAAGTTGTTGATGGACAGCTTGCATCTCTTGGCTCTGTTGCATGGTCACGCCTTTTGTTTCTAATGTAATCCGGTGCACGCGTTAGCCGCACACTTAATGTTCATATATATTGCGCAGCTATCAATTATGCTACGCCGAATGTATCACGATAAATAATGATTAAAGTTTCGTCTTTCAAGGCCGATAACTTAACGATGTTGTAAATTACAAAGCTTGCGGTTCACTAACGAATTTGCTGGTTACGTAACACTCAACACATCGTAAGGGTGGGCAATTCTGCCCATTTTTTTACTTTGCTACAAGCAACAAAGGAAAATGGTATGGATCTACAAGGTGCTAGTGCCTCTGGAACGTCCGGTGCGTCACTTGAGTTGGCCTCTCTTAAGTTGGCAAAAAGCCAGCAAGAGCAAGAGGGAAAAGCGTCGCTTCAGCTGCTGGAATCAGCCGCTGACGTACCAAAAACGTCATCTTCAAACCCCGCGTTAGGCGCCAACATTGATACCTACGCGTAAGTTACGGATGCAGATGTAAGTCGATAGGCGTTTTGCCAGGTTGACCGCCAATTTCTCTCACCAGTTTTGGCACTAAAAAGCCCGGCAAGCGCTTTATCGCTTCTTTCATGATTCGACGACCTTCATCGTCGCTGACATAAAAATGACTTGCACCCTGCACTTTATCTAATACGTGCAAGTAATAGGGCAGTACACCAGCCTCAAACAGCGTTTCACTTAAGTCACTTATGGCATCGCCGGAATCGTTTACGCCTTTTAGCAATACCGACTGATTGAGCAGGATCACACCTCTCTCTCGTAATGTGTTTAATCGGGATTTTAGCGTTTCTGACATCTCATTCGCGTGGTTTGCATGCAGCACCAATACTTTCTGAAGCGGCAAGGCCGTAAACCATTCAACAAAGTCATGGCTAATTCGTTCTGGTAGCACTACCGGCAGACGGCTATGAATACGCAGGCGTTTTATGTGGGCAATAGCGGCAATTTCGTTGGCTAGCCACGACAAATGATCATCTTTCGCCATCAGTGGGTCGCCACCTGAAAAAATCACCTCATTAATTTTGTTATTACTGCGAAGATATTCAAGCACATCAAGCCATTGGTGCTTACTTACCGCATTGTCGGCGTAAGGAAAATGGCGACGAAAACAGTAACGGCAGTTTACTGCACAGCCGGTGCGAACCATTAACAACACGCGAGAATCGTATTTGTGCAGTATGCCTTTGCCTGCGGTGTCGTGCTCGTCTAACGGATCTTTGCTATAACCGGGTGATGTTAGGAATTCATCGCTGAGCGGCATGACCTGCAAAAACAGCGGGTCGTTGGGATTTTCTTTTTCCATAAGATCCACAAAGTGTCGTGGAACACGCATAGGAAAAAGACGACGTGCTTTGATGTGTTGTGCGTATTTTTCTTGGTCTAAACCTAAGTGTTGCAATAGCTTTGCAGGATCAGTAAAGCTACTTGCTAATTCTTTTTGCCAGTTATGCTCTACAGAAATCGGTTTTTTAGGTATTATTTGTTCCACGAAACTTTTTGTACCTTATGTTTAGACAGAGGAATTATGGCTAATTACAGCACTAACGAGTTCAAAGGCGGCCTGAAAATCATGCTGGACGGCGAACCTTGCAACATTCTAGAAAACGAATACGTAAAGCCGGGTAAGGGCCAAGCGTTTAACCGTGTAAAAATCCGCAAGCTTATTTCAGGTAAAGTTTTAGAAAAAACTTTCCGCTCAGGTGAATCAGTAGAAGGCGCTGACGTAATGGATACGGAGCTTGCCTACTTGTACACCGACGGCGAATTCTACCACTTTATGAACAACGATACATTCGAACAAATCGCTGCAGACGAAAAAGCAGTGGGTGAGAATAAAAAGTGGCTGGTAGAAAACGACGTTTGCACCATTACACTGTGGAACGGTTCACCTATCACAGTAACGCCACCAAACTTCGTTGAGCTTGAAATCACTGAAACTGATCCTGGTCTTAAAGGTGATACAGCAGGTACTGGCGGTAAGCCAGCAACGCTTAGCACTGGTGCAGTTGTCCGCGTTCCTCTATTCGTTCAAACAGGCGAAGTTATCCGTGTAGATACGCGCTCTGGCGAATACGTGTCTCGCGCACAAAAATAATATCTTATACCAGTCCGCATAGATAATTACCCTCTCAGCGAGAGTTAAAATGTTCGTAATCGCGGCGTGTTGCCGCAGGTATAGTGGTTCTACATCAAGGTGACACAACAAAGAGTACGGACATTTTAAACTCGCCCTTCGGGAAGGTCTGGCAAGCTTCCTAGCTTCATTCTGGGAATTTGAAAGGGAACACATTCCTGCATTCCCACGCTTCGCTATGAAGCTTGCCAGCGCCTTCTGAGTGGGCAATGATCTATGCGGATTGGTATTAAGCGCATATCGCGCATTCTGTTTACGTGTAAAGCCGGTACCTTTGTGTACCGGTTTTTTGTTTTAGCTAATCTTCTTAGGTTTGGACACATGCAATCTTGGCAGCCTACTACCACTCATGAAGCGCGTGTTGCGCGAGCAGAATTACTCAGAACAATACGTGAGTTTTTTTACGCACGAAACGTTCTAGAGGTAGATACGCCTTTACTTTCAAACGGTACGGTTACCGATGAGCATTTAGACGCGTTCGATACACAATTCAATTTTGGCTCATCCGGTAAGCCAACTACGCTGTATCTTCAAACGTCACCTGAATATGCCATGAAGCGGTTACTATGCGCTGACAGCGGTAGTATTTATCAAGTGTGCAAAGCGTTTCGCCATGAAGGGGAAGGCCGCTGGCACAACCCTGAGTTTACCATGCTAGAGTGGTACCGCTTGGACTTTGATCATTTTGCATTAATGGAAGAGGTCGACGCTTTATTGCAAGAAACACTGGCGACAGCTCCAGCCGACAAGATGACGTATCAGCAAGCTTTTCAAACCTTTTTAAATATTGACCCGTTAAGTGCTGATAACGACGTTTTGCTAAAGGTAATGGAAGAGCAGAACATAGATATTCACGCGCCGCAAAATCTAAGCTATGACAGCAAGTTACAACTGTTATTCAGCTATGTAATCGAACCTAAAATCGGTAACGAAAAACCGTGCTTCATCTACGATTTCCCTGCTTCTCAGGCGGCGCTTGCCAAACTAAGCCCAGTTGATGAACGGGTTGCCGAACGCTTTGAGGTGTATTACCAAGGCGCTGAACTTGCTAACGGTTTTCATGAGTTAAGTGCAGCAAAAGAGCAGCGGCTGCGTTTTGAAACGGATAACAGAAAGCGCGAAGAACATGGCCTTCCCACTAAGCCCATTGATGAGAATTTCTTAAGTGCGCTTGACGCAGGTTTGCCACCGTGTGCGGGTGTGGCGCTGGGCATCGACAGGCTGTTAATGCTTAAAATCAACGCGAAGCATATTCAAGGAGTGATCAATTTCACTGTGAGTAGGGCTTAGTACCTTCGTGCCCAATTAGCTATGAATTGCTTAAACCTTGGGTTCCAGTAGGCGCGTCCGATTAAATTGCAAAAACATAAGATTAAGTGAGTAAAGCAGCGGTTGACAAGCAATGGGTAATGGCTAAAATGTTATAACATCACTAAATAATGTTATAACATCCACAGAGGGATACCCATGAAAATGCGTTCGCTGCTAAGTTTGTCCATAGCAGGGCTGTTAAGTGCGCCTGTGTATGCCACCACAGTAACGGGAAAAGTCACCGACACGGCAGGGCAACCTGTTGCAGGGGCTGAAGTAAAAATCGAAGGCAGCCGCCGTGTAGCATACACCGATGCAAATGGTATTTACCGTTTTGACGATGTAAAGCAGCCACATATTCATTTACATGTTTATTCTTCAAACTACATTCATGGTGATAACGACTTAGGCGACGTAAATACGGATCAAAATGTAGATTTCGTTTTAAAGCCTGCATCCGTCGAAAATATCGTGGTTACCGCCAATGCGCTTCAATCATCAGTACTGGAATCTGTTACGCCAGTGACAGTAATTGGTGCTGAAAAATTACGTAAAATAGAAGCACCAACCTTAGGGGAAACCCTAAAAAACGCTCCGGGTGTGCACAGCACTTATTTTGGCCCGGTTTCAAGCAGCCCAGTTATTCGCGGTAATGATGGCCCGCGCGTAAAGATTGTTCAAAACGGTTTGGATGTATCTGATGTATCTCGAGTAGGTCCAGATCACAATGTTGCCACCACACTTTCAAGTGCAACGCAGGTGGAAGTACTTCGCGGTCCTGCAACGCTTCAATACGGCAGTGGCGCTATTGGTGGTGTGGTTAACGTGGTTGACAAACGTATTCCTCAGTATCAGATAGACGGCGTAGAAGGCGAAGCTGAAACTAGCTATAGCACAGTGAATAACGGCTCGTATACCCGTGCAGATGTAACGGGTGGCAGTGGCAATATTGCATGGCATGTCGACGGGTTTTATCGCGATACAGATAACGCGGATATTCCGGGCTTTGCGTCTATCGACCCCGATGAAGATGAACCAAACGGTGTGCTAGAAAGCAGCGCAATGGAGACGCGTAACGTCGTTGCAGGTTTATCTTACGTGGCCGAAGAAGGCTACTTCGGTTTCGCTGTTGAACAACTCGACAACAAATATGGCGTACCTGGCTATAGCCATGCTCATGGTGAGGAAGAGCATGAGGGCGAAGACCACGATCTTGAAGAACATGATCATGAAGAACACGCTGAAGAAGGCGTGTTACTTGATGTAGATATGACCCGTTATCAAGCAGCCGGTGAGTGGCATTCACCCTTTGAAGGAATAACTAACCTTAAATTTGCCGCAGCTTACACCGATTACGAACATGCTGAGATTGAAGACGGTGAGCCAGGCACGGTATTCACAAATGAATCGAGCGACATTCGCCTGTCTGCTTATCACGAAGAAGTGAACGGCTGGCACGGCGTATTCGGGCTACAGTTTAATCATAGCGATTACAATGCCGTGGGCGAAGAAGCCTTTACCCCAGCTAATACTACATCGAGCTACGCACTTTATCTTATAGAACAAAAGAAAGTAGGTAATGTAACCTTTGAGCTTGGTGGCCGACTAGAGCGAACGACATTAGATGCTGATGCCAGCGAAGTGGAACTTGACGTATTGCATGATGAGCATGAAGGCGAGGAGCATGCTGTTGCTTTCAACTTCCCTGACTACGACTTTACCAGCCTATCGCTTTCAGCGGGCGCTAACTGGGAATACCAGGAAGGTCACTCGGTTGCCGTTACGTTGTCACGCAGTGAGCGTGCGCCTAGTCAGCAAGAACTTTTCTCTGCTGGCCAGCATTTAGCAACCCAAAGCTACGAAGTGGGTTTAGTATTTGATATGGATGAAGAAGGCCATATCGAAGAAACACTTAAAGGCGTAAAAGAAGAAGTTAGTACCAACCTAGATATTACTTTCCGTAAATTTACCGGTAGCTGGGGCTATAGTGCGTCTTTCTTCTACAATCAGGCAGATGACTATATCTTCCAAACAAGCACAGGCTTAATTGCGCTCAGCGAACACGAAGAGCATGGACATGATGAACACGGCGATGAAGAAGGCTTGCCAATTTATTATTTCCAACAGGCTGACGCTGACATCTGGGGCTTCGAAGCAGAAACTTACGTTGATTTATCAGACACGCTACGCTTAACCGTATTTGGTGACTATATCCGCGCAGAAATTGAAGACGACAACCTTCCGCGCACGCCGCCTATGCGCTTTGGTAGTGAATTAAGCTACGTGAACGATGGTTTAAGTGCTGACGTGGGCTTTACGTGGTACGACGACCAAAATGAAGTTGCGTCATTTGAGACTGCAACCGACGGTTACACCTTGGTTAACGCAAGCGTGCAATATGAATTTGGCACACAGGGCATTGACTGGGTAGTGTTTGCGCGCGGTGAAAACCTAACTGACGAGGAAGCCCGTGTTCATACATCTTTCTTAAAAGACCAAGCACCGCTTCCAGGTAGAAACTTTACTATGGGTGTGAGAGCGTTGTTTTAATTAAACAACTCCACTGCGGTATACAAGGCGATGTATTGGGGCTCTCAGTACATCGCCTTTTTTTATACTAGGGGAAAGTGGTCAGTACGATTTTTTCCAGTTGAATAAACTGCAAAGATAAACATGCTTAAGATGGTAAACGTCGAGCGGTTGTGAAGTAGAGGTGAAAATGAATGACATAGCGAATTGGTTAAGTACGCAAACCGAAAAACACATGGTGTTAGGTTATGGAAGCTTACTTAGCAAAGACAGCCGAGAGCGCTACTCCAACATTTTTACACCAGGGATCTCTGTGACGGTTTCAGGCTTCGAAAGGGCATGGGTGACGCGTAGTCTTCATGAAAAACAGACTTACGTTGGCGCCGTGGCCAATGCGCATTGCAAATTAAACGCCCAGCTTATCCCAACACAAATTAACCCTGCCTTACAGGAGAGAGAAAAAGACTATCGGTTTGTCGAAGTAAGCGCTAAAGCACTCAACTTTCATCAACACAAGGGTTCTGCGTCTCTAGACGATGTGCTTGCACAATTTACCTTTTGGATTTGCGAAACACTCGACTGTACACAGGCAAATGACGCCTATCCCGTACATCAAACGTACGTAGATACATGCTTGAGTGGATGCTTAGAGCACGGTGGTATAGAGGAAGCCGAGCGATTTATCGTCCATACATCGTTGTGGGAGCACCCAAGAGTAAACGACAGAGCGAACCCAAAGTACCCCCGCGCGGCAGTGGTCAACCCAGACCACTTTGAGCACATAGACAGGCTTCTATCAAAGAGATAGTGTTTGCCTTAGGTCTTACTTCTAGTTATACGTTCAAATGTAGAGGTACAAAAGCGAGTACTACATGCGCGTCATAAAAACTTTGCTAAAAGGATTAGTGTGAACACAAACACCGCTATTTTTACAAACGATAAAATAACGCTACGGCCGCTTACTTTTGATGATAAACACTGGGTACTTGCGCTGCAGCAGGACCCGCTATGGCTTAGATACATTGGAAGTAAAAATGTCCATACAGTAGACGATGCGTGTGACTACATTGGCAAAACAAATGCGCAGCGCGAAGAGTGGGGATATGGCCTGCTGGCTGTCGAATTAACCGAAACCAAACAACCGTTAGGGGTTTGTGGTCTCTTCAATCGCTTTGCATTTGAATGTCCAGATTTAGGCTTTGCCATGCTGCCTGAAGCAAGAGGCAAGGGTATATGTTATGAGGCATGTCAGTGTGTTATAGCGTGGTCTGCCTCTGAGGGCTATCGTTTTTTAACAGCCATGACGCACCCAGAAAATATGGCGTCGCAGAAGCTTTTACAGCGCTTAGGATTTAACAAGCAGGGCTTTTACTTCGACAAAACGTTCCCAAAACAGCATTTGTTCAGGTTGGAATTACAGCCATAAAGCATTGCTCTTTATGGCTGTTAGTATCTGTTAATCGCTATAAGGGCGGTAACACGGTCATCTTTTTAATAATGATCGGCTCAATGGGTACGTTATTCGCGTTAAGGCGAATCGAATATTCAGTTTCTACTTCCGACATGGCATCAACAATATCTTCGCCTTCAACAATTACGCCAAAAACCGCGTAGCCCCAGTCTCTTCCGGGGTTTAAGCTGCTGTTGTCATTCACGTTGAAGAAAAATTGTCGGTTTGCGGTATGCGGGTCACCTTGTCTTGCCATTGCAATGGTGTGCAGGTCGTTAGTCAAACCGTTACCAGACTCATTGAAGATATCTGGAAAGTTCGACTTGCCGTTGAAGTCTGCCGTATAACCACCACCTTGCACAACAAAACCAGGCACGATGCGGTGAAAAATGGTGTCTTCGTAGGCGCGCTTATCCACATAACGAAGAAAGTTATTTACGGTAATTGGCGCACGTCTTCTGTCCAGTTCAACCACAATATCGCCCATGGTGGTTTCTATTTTCACCCGAGGGTAATAGTTATCTGGCTGAACCTGAGACCCATCGTCTTTTTTGGCCATAACGGGTGAAATGCTGCCTATTAACATGATGGCGGTCAGCAGTGATAAAAGTATTTTCTTCATAAAAACGCCTTTAAATGTTTTCCTTAATTCGCGCACGTTTTTTAATCGCTTAGCGTTTTGAAGTGCCTAAGATAACGAACTTTTTGTCACTCGCAAGTACCTTAGCGCCACCAAACAACTTTTTAAGTTTAATGTGATAGTCGAGGTGTCGGTTACCAACCACAACTAAGTGACCGCTTTTAATAAGTACGTCCCGGGAATCAGTGAACATTTGCCATGCAATATGGTCAGTGATTGCGTTTTGTTGATGAAACGGTGGGTTACACAGAATTTTGGTAACAGCGGGTTTATTCTCTCTATTGATTAATGTTTCAAGGCAATTACTTGCAACAAACTCACATTGATCAATTTTATCCGGGAAGTTGTTGAGCACATTGAGTCTGGCACTTTCTAATGCCATATACGACTCATCCACAAATATTACTTTGGCATCAGGGGCAAGAGAAAGGGCATTAACCCCCAGTACTCCATTGCCGCAGCCTAAATCTACCACCACATCATTAGCGCTCACCGTCATATGTTCAAGCATAATGCGAGCGCCTATATCTAATGACTGTCGGGAAAACGTATTCGCCAGATTGTCTATAGTTAACGCCGTTCCCATCGTACTTTTACACTGCCAGCGCGTCGGATAGGGCGAGTCAGATAGTTTTATTGACTCACGAGGCGAAGCGAACACAAGCCGCGATTTCTTCTTGGCAAGGGACGTGGTGGTGGGGCCAATATATCGTTCAAATAGGTTGAGTACGGATTTTGTGATGGTCTTCACTTTACCGGTTGCGATAACACGCGTGTCAGGTGTTATATATTTTTGTAAATCAATAAGCTGCTGTTCAAGAAGTGCAAGGGCGCGGGGGACCTTCAGCACAACAAGACTCGGCGCCTTTTCTGGCTTAAACGTTAAGCTTTGCACGCTAGTCAAGGTTTTCAGCGGCGCGGTTAGCAGGCCGTTTTTATTGCTCGTTTCTGCATTACCCAGTAAATGATTGGCTTTTAAATTCTCAGAGAGTGATCGCAAAGATATGTAGGAGTCAGATACCCAGTAAGGTGCTAAGTGCGAAAACCAACAACCTAACGCGCCGAAATCGTCGTTAAAAATCATCATTGTGCCTTCATTGTCACCACTGCCAATTGAAAGCGACGCTTCACTTAGTAAGCCCTCAATGTGCTCAATAACGAGTTCATCAGCGCTATCCCATGCTTGAAGGCTTATGTGCTGGTGCTTTTCAGGGTAGCGAATAAGCGAGAATTGTCGGTCGGCAAAAATAAATTCTGTATTCATTGGAGTCTGTTTTCAGAGAAGGCTCAAAGCACTCACATACTTTTGGGAATGCCTATTTGGTTTATGTACGCGTCGCCTATCTTATCATATCAGCTACGCGGCTCTAACCAATAACGTGTTATTCTTATGCCGTGCAATGTTGATGGTGACAATGCAATGGTGGAAGAATCACTTTTATAGCTCGCAGAAAAATCCACATTAGCAATGCATGCGTAATTAAGGTGTAATTAGGGGAACTTCAAAAGTGTGTTTAAGCACTTTTGAGATCAAGTGCCCATAGCCAAAATTAAAAATCACCGGAAATATCATAGTTACGCATGCAGTTTTCTCTTTTCGAGACCCCAGAAAACAATAGCTCATCTCATAAGCTCCCGCTGTCAGAGGGCGATGTCACTTATTTTCCTCAGGCGCTATCAAAAAATGATGCAGATACTTTTTTTGAGTCACTGAAGGCCGAGTTACCCTGGCGTCAGGACTCGATCAGATTGTTTGGCAAGCCGGTAAAAATTCCCCGCCTTCAGAGCTGGCACGGCGATGACGATTGCACCTATACCTATTCGAATTTAACCATGTCGCCAAATCCGTGGACGAACAGCCTTTTAAGTATTAAAGATTGTTGTGAAGCGTTATGTGCTGCAACCCAAAATACAAAGTTCAACAGTGTGTTAGCGAATTGGTATCGTGACGGACAAGATAGCATGAGCTTTCATTCAGATGATGAGCCTGAGTTGGGTATAAACCCGGTTATTGCATCCGTCACCTTAGGTGAAGCAAGGCCCTTTGTTTTTAAGCACAAAGAAACAAAGGAAAAGTATACGCAGGTGCTTGAGCACGGCAGTGTATTAATTATGGCAGGAACAACACAAAGTCATTATGTGCACGGTATTGCGAAGACGGCTAAGCCTATCGGTGGTAGAATTAATCTTACATTCCGACATCTTATTCACAGAACAAGGTAAGCCAAATGCAAGTAAAAGCGTTTCTGGAAACTACGATTGAAGCTGCACTTAATCCGAGTTTTCTCGAGGTTGTAGATGAGAGTTTTATGCACAATGTTCCAGAAGGGGCTCAGAGTCATTTCAAAGTAACGGTAGTGAGTAATGCTTTTGAGGGTAAGCGCTTAATAGCGAGACACAGAGAAATTAACGGTCTTGCGGCTGAAGCGCTGCAGGGGCCTGTTCATGCGTTGGCACTTCACACGTATACGCCGACAGAGTGGGAAGCTCGAGGTGGGCAATCTATGGTATCGCCAAACTGCCTAGGTGGTAGCAAGCACGACCAATAACGCTCTTTTTGTACTAAATGGAAGTAGATTTATGACAAGCAGTGAAACGAAAAACAGCGGCGCGCTAGCCTCTTACTTAGACATCATTAAAACACCCTCTATTCAGGTGTTACTACTTGGCACCGGTTTTTTGCTTATGATGTTGTTTGTCTACATGGGCGTGCTGACTACGTTTGACGATGCGTTATTCAATGTAATTAGTGAAGCAGGCAATGTATCGGGTTGGAAAGAAGACGCGCTTCGCGATATCACCGCGTTAGGCAGTAATACGGCACTTATCTTTGTCACGATTTCAGTTGCCGGAGCCTTGGCGATGGCCGGTGAAAAGAAAAAGGCACTGACTTTTTTGATTGCTGTTGCCGTGGGGATCGCAACGACTTTCTTACTCAAAGCTGGCATCGACAGGCCTCGTCCTCCGCTGCCCATGCAGGATGTAAGTGTGTATACACAAAGCTTCCCCTCTGCACATGCTACCTTATCTACGCTTGTTTATTTCTATATCGCCTATTTGTTAACGTACTTCACGCAAAACGCTTCAGTAAAAGTGTGGATCTACATGGCAGCCACCTTTCTTGTATTTTGTATTGGCTTAAGCCGCATTTTATTGGGCGTGCATTGGCCTAGCGACATTATTGCAGGGTGGTTTGCTGGTGGCAGTATGGCTGCCTTTTGCTTTTATATCATCAAGTGGAAACGCAAACTGCGTATAAAAGGCGAAGGTTAAACGTGCAAGATCTCAAACGGCTAGGCGACATTATTAAGCGGGATCCTTTTCGCATGCGTTGCCTTCGCGCTTTGAGAGCGCTCGATTTACCGCAAGGGTACATTGGTGCTGGATTTGTTCGAAATGCCATATGGGATGAGTTACACGCAAGAGCGACACCAACTCCGCTTAACGATATTGATGTGATTTACTTTAGTGGTGAAATTAATCCGCCGCAAAGTGTTGCGAGTGCCGATAATACATTGGAATCAGTACCTCAACCGCAAGCTTACTCATCAAATTCTGCAGCTGCTAAACCAGGGCTGAAAGCACAAGAACAAGCCATAGAACGCGAGCTAGCGCGTATGGTTCCTCAAGCTAATTGGCAAGTTAAAAACCAAGCGCGTATGCACGTAGCTCACGAGCACGCTCCCTATCAAAATTGCCACGACGCTATTTCTTATTGGATAGAACGAGAAACCTGTGTTGCGGTTCGTCTTTTAGCCAATGATGATTTAGACATACTCGCGCCATTTGGCTTGGAAGCAAACTTCGCCGGCACCATAAGTATTAACCCAAAATATCCAAGGCCCGAAGTTTTTAAACCGCGACTTGCTTCTAAGAACTGGCTTACTGTTTGGCCTTTGTTGAAAGTTCATAAATAACTGGAAAGCAGTACATATTTGTACGAATTGGCACGCAATGTTTCAGACTATACTTTGATTAATCAAAGCCATAATAAACGTTCTTCTGCACAACAATACATTGTTCATTTCTGCATTCATACTATCAGTAAAGCATTACGAATTAGCCAATTTATCCCGGCATTTCCTCTGTACCTATCGTCGAAAAAATTACGAAAGAACGTATTTACAGTAAACGCGGCACACGTGTGTTGCATAAAAAACTTGCATTCATGTAACCTTTGGGTATCATTGATACCTAAGGGTTACATATGATCCGTTTAGGTATCATATGTGACATTAGAACGCAGTGAGCTTTAATCGGCATCAATGCGCCGTTAATAATAGGGAATTTAAAAATGGCAACATCAATTTTGGTACCACCAGAGACGGAACAAGAGTATTTAACAATCACGGGTAAAGTCAGTCTCGCCTTAGCTTTATTTGTGCTATTCCACGTTGCATTAGCTGTAATTGGCAATACAGACTCAGTTATTTACTGGGCATTAGAGGTAGCTTCATTAGCAAGTGCTATTTACTGCGTAGCATTAGGTATTAAATCAACGAAGTTTGCCAAAAATATATCCCGGTTGGGTTTTTGGACACTAACATTTGACGATGAATATGTGGACTACGTCAGCTCATTTAGCTTGCGCATTACCTGTCATATACTGATTTTCGGCACACTGATTCTCGCTTTTTGGGGGGACAGTAGGTGGTTTGTAGAAGTAATTGCTCCCTTTGAGATTACCAATGCTCTTCAAGTCTTACTTGGTGTAGCCGCGGCTGCTCATGGAACATCCATTTTGTGGAAGTTGCGCGAGGAAGAGCCAGATGAATGAAGATTTAGATAACCACATTCACAAGCTCCGATTGCAACATAAAATCTCTCAGCAAGAGTTAGCTGATGCGATAGGTGTTTCCAGAAAAACTATAAGTACCGTGGAAACCGGACGTTTCACACCATCGGTAGTTATTGCTCTAAAAATTGCCGGATATTTTGCTATTCCAGTTGAGCAAGTATTCGCACTTAAATAAATCGATACATTGGAAATATTCTGTAGTGGAAGCCTATTAAAGGGCGTTGCACAAAAAGTCGGAATTTGTGTTGAGCCGGAATTTACCTTCCTACTGAGTTTTTCGTTGTAATATTTACGATCTTAGCGGCAATAGCCGCTATGGTCGTATTTTCGCTCATAGCTTGTTTTTGCAGTCGACGATACGCGTTATTTTCGCTTAATCCGAATTGCTCCATTACTACCAGTTTTGCTCGCCCAATCAGTTTTTGTTCCTGTATTGCACGCTTGGCCTCTTCGAGCTCCCGACCCATATCTTCTATGTGTTGAGCCTGTGAACGCAGTAAATCATAAAAAGAGCGGTGAGCAGATAAAGTCTTCGTTTGCTCGTTAAGTGATAGTGTTTTGATTTCGTCTTCTTTAGTGTCTTCCGCGAGTCCAGGCATACTTGGATCGAACAATAAGGTGAGCGGTGAGCCATCAGTAGCGTGTTCATCATTGAAGCGCGTAAGCAACTGCTGATGATTGGCCATCTCATTTTTTGCATCGGCCACTTTACTGTTAGCTTGCTGAGTAAGGGCCTCAGTGAGTGCCACTTCGATAGTCTGCATTGCATCCATTCGACGTGTTGCTACATCAAACCAAACTTCCGATATTTCTCCGGCAATGGGACTGCCGTCACCAAGCTGTGCAATCATATTTCTAAGTTGTGTAATATCGATTGCAGCAGGGCTTTTGTTCAACGCGTCTAATGCATCTTTATGCGGCTTACAGCTAAACTCACAGAATATACTGAAGTGATGTTCTTGGGCATGCTGAAGCGCGGCCAGCTTTTCACAAAGGCGAACATCGAAATGAGTTTCTGCGAAACCAATAGCGCCCCACGCCCGCTCCTGCCCAGCGTATTCTTTTGCCTGCATAAAGTTGAACAGTGCAACCAATAAGCGAGTGATTGTTGGGTCGCTTGCAATATCTGCCGCTTCAAAAATAACCGTAAGTAAACTGGCAACTAGACGACTGTATGCTCGTGTTGATTCCAGTGGTGTCAGCAGCTGCTTGCTTACCTGTTCTCTCAGTCTGGGCAGGTAGTCTGTCGCCTGCATAGCAAGTGTAATGCTGCTCAACAACCGCGGGTTACCCGTGGTGATCTCATCTGTCAGGTAGAGAGATTTCAAGTGGCTTTTCAACATTGACTCCGCTTGCTCGCTAGCACTGACGTACTGCATTCGCTCAGCGGCATAACGCTCGCCTTTTGAAGCAAGAAAGATATTGCTGGCCCCACGCTCTTTTTGCAGTTCATGAATGAGTTCTCGAACGGCAATTACAATTCGACAATTACTAGATAGTTGCTCAAGCACGGTTATTTCAGCGTGCTTGGCCGCTAGCAAAAAGCGCTTAGTGGCGTCGCTACAAAGCGCAATGGTCTGTTCTGGTTCATGAAGCATGTTAAGGCCTGCTAATCTTCGGTACACACGTTTCGAATTTTCTATTGATGAGTGCATCTATTGGCGAAACGTTTTTTGAAACTCATTGCTCTTAGCCCCTGCACTCAGCAGAGCAATACGTGTACCAAGCAACACTTATGCCCTGTTTATTAGAATTAATGAAGATAAGCGTTAGAGTGAACAAAAACGCCCGGAGTGCTGACATATAGCGGGGTGTGGTGCGGCTGGAACTTTTGCTTAAGGTGACTTTATAAGGGGGACGGGAAGGTTAGCGGCGTTAAGAGGGAAGTTGAGAGGGAAGAAGCTGCGCCAAAATGGTGCAGCCTCGCAAACTATGTGGTTTTGCTTTCCGGATTAGTTTCTGACTACGCGAAGAAACCAACCTACAAACAGTGATATTAAGAAACCGAAGAAGGCAATCATTGTGGTGATGGTTAGCATTTGTCCAGAAAAATCAGCATTCTCGCCAGTGTGCTCGCTAACCAGCATTCCTGATGCTTTAAAGATAAACAATGCCGCTACAGAAAATAGTAAAATAACGGCGGTCGACATGATAGTGGCTTTCCAATAAGCCTTCGGCGACATCCAATGAATAGCGCCTGCCACTAGCACGCACAAAATAGTCAGAATATAAGGTACCACTTTAACTCCTCGTTGAATAAGACTTGTGCCTTATTGCGACGTCTTACCGTAGCCCCGTATTAGAAATCGAAGCGCATTGAACGACGCGGTTAATAAAAACCATTATACGATGCCATGTACGATGCAATTTGTCAGCATTCGCTATTAAATTAAGCCCTGAGACCGTACATGAAAAATTGACAAGCTCACAGCATTAGGAAAGGGGCAAAGAGCCCTGCGCTTATCACGTAAGCGCCAAGTAGTTCGGACTGGGGCCTGTTGATCTTTGCTGCACATCAACGTTCAAC
>NZ_JBHNYX010000130.1:0-434 GCF_054960505.1 Alteromonas sp. G4i13
GTTAGATGATTCTCTATTACCTCGAAAGTTTTTTCAATTTTTATGTTTTTCTGCAATCGGTAAGCAAGTATTGGGTCATGTTTTGAAAGCTCTAAAATAGCGCTGTCAAACTGAGAGGAGAAATCTACTCGCAGTTCTTCCTTCATATCAATGATTAACGAATTAAATGCTTTCTCAAGGGCAATTCGTAGCTCTGCTTCGAATGCTGATTTATCTTTAGGCGAGAATGCTTGGTCATTCAATTTCTCTAAATACAGCTTCAAGTAACCGTCAATCGCGCGATCTGTATTAATTACTGAATTGATAAATACATTGCGTAACTCAAGGAGTAAATAAATTATTGTTCGATTACTTTCTTTTTTTTCTCTCTGAATTTTCCATATATATGTTGCTAAGGCTACTAAAATAGTTGCACTAGCGGTAATAAAGGATCC
>NZ_JBHNYX010000131.1:0-431 GCF_054960505.1 Alteromonas sp. G4i13
CGTAACTGAAAATGAACACGGCGGCACCAACCTTGCCCTGAAAAAGCCCATCAGGACGAATGTCATCGAAACGGGATGGCAGGATATTAGGCGCATTGTTCTGTCACTTCAGACAAAGCGAACGACACAGGCAATGCTGGTAAGAAAGTTGTCTGGTTATCCTTCGGGGCACCCGACATTACAGGCGCTGACGGAGTATAATCGACTGGTCAAAGCGCAATATTTACTGGATTACATAGACAATGCCAGTTTGCGGCAGTACGTTCAGCGTGCCCTTAACCGGGGAGAAGCGTGGCACTTCCTGAGACGGGCTATTGCGTCGGTGAATGGCGATCAGTTCCGAGGCAAAAACGAGAGTGAAATCGCTATCTGGAATGAATGTGCAAGATTGCTTGCCAACGCGATCATCTACTTCAACTCCGCGATACTGA
>NZ_JBHNYX010000132.1:0-406 GCF_054960505.1 Alteromonas sp. G4i13
CTCGAGAGAGAATTAGCTGACGAAAAGCTCCGTAATAAAATCCTTAATGGAATGGTAGATATTATGGATAACGAGTATGGAGCGGGTCTCAGAAAAAAGTACTTATCCGGTACGTCTGGCAAGCCAAAACAAGAAAAGAAATAAATTTGGCGGCAGCATGCCGGGTTGTGGGAATATCGAGACAGTCGGTTTACCAGGCTGTTTCTCGTATGGAGCATAGAAGAACAGAGCTATCGGTGATTAAAGAGTGGGTACTTTATTGGCGTAAGTTTATGCCACAAATAGGGACGCGCAAGCTCTATAAACTTATAAAACCAAAGCTGGTTGAGCATGGGATTAAACTAGGTCGAGATGGCTTTTTTACTTACTTAAGGAGCGAGGGACTACTCGTTAAGCCAAAGAAAAG
>NZ_JBHNYX010000133.1:0-397 GCF_054960505.1 Alteromonas sp. G4i13
TTATCAGCTCGCTAGAGCCCAACGCCTTGCTAACGTGCTTCATTAGCTGGGTGAATGAAATCCGTGAAGACCAAGGGCAGCCCGTGATTGCGTTTGATGGTAAAACGCTTCGCCATTCATTCGATGGTGATAGGAAAACCGCCCTTCACAGCGTGTCTGCCTACGCGGTGGAACAAGGTTTAGTCCTCGCACAATGTAAATCGAAGGGTAAGAAAAATGAAGTGTCGACGGTACTGGAATTGATTGAATTACTGGAGTTAAAAGGCAGTATTGTCACTGCCGATGCCATGCATTGTCTGAAGAAGGTCGCTAAAGCCATTAATGCAAAAGGCGGCGACTATGTTCTGCAAGTCAAGAATAACCAAGGTAAACTTGCAACGGAAATAGCGGCTTACTT
>NZ_JBHNYX010000134.1:0-385 GCF_054960505.1 Alteromonas sp. G4i13
CGCTGTGGTTGGCCACCAGAGTCATGGCCGTGATCCCTTTATTGGTACCGAAGTACTTTGAGGAATACCGGGTTTTAAACGTTTCCAGATGGGTTTCGAATTTCTGACCATCCGCACTGGCGTGCAACTGGTCCTCCTGAATATGGTAGTGGCGGAAGATGGGTAATGAAGCCACCGCATTATTGATCACGTCGCTGGCATCATGCAGCGTTTCAGGTCGGATATAGTTAGCCTGTACTGTACTCAGGTGTTCATAACTGCGGTCGGAGATCTGCGCCATACCATACACACCACGGTGAGTGGCGTTAGCAATCAGAATGGCCAGTAAATCATCCTGATGAGTAGTTCCCTGTTTTTGTATTGGCAGCACATGTGTCAGGCTTCG
>NZ_JBHNYX010000135.1:0-371 GCF_054960505.1 Alteromonas sp. G4i13
CTTAATACTTTTGCTGTCTCGATTTCCCCGAAGATAGAGCCTCTAAACGGTATCGAATAAGAGCCTGTACCTCTCTTGAGCGCTTTATTTTCTTGATTTTCTACAAAGTCAGAAATACTATTGTTTATTACTTCAAATATATTCAACGTCATGTCCTTATGATTTGCTTGCGTATTCTTTACAAAGCGACTTTTTAACTTTTTCGTAAGCTTTTTATGAACTAAAGATACGGTAATGCTTGTCTAGCTTCCAAGTGCATTGACTCGGTATTAGATTAAATTTATCACATACCAAGGTTTGAAGCTCAACGCTCTGTACCACTTTTCTGTCTGCATATATTTTAAAGAACTTTGAGTTTCCAGAGTAGATTA
>NZ_JBHNYX010000136.1:0-336 GCF_054960505.1 Alteromonas sp. G4i13
CGCCCCGAGATGCGGTTTGTGCGAACGAAAACGCAAACCCAACAAGATATTCAGGCATTACACGTGATGCGTAAGAAATGTGAGCGGGATAGAACCGCCAACAGTAATGAAATACGGGGATTGCTCAATGAGTACGGAATAATTCTTCCGGTGGGCATAAGTCATGTCTATAAATCACTGCCTAAATTATTTGACCGGCAGGTGGAAAATGGTTTGAGTGAATTGTTCAAAGAACTGTTAGAGCGACACTATCAAAAGCTTGTAGAGCTGGATGAGCACCTGGACTGGTATACAAAGAAAATTAAACAACTAAGCCAACACGAAGCTTGTAGACGG
>NZ_JBHNYX010000137.1:0-295 GCF_054960505.1 Alteromonas sp. G4i13
CCAGCAAGGTCTAATACTTTTGCGTAGAGTCGATCTTTTTGTTTTTGTGAGGGAGTGAATGGTCTGAGCCCCTTGCCGCCAAGCAGCTCTTTACTGATGAACATTAAATCCTTAGAAACCTGCGAGTAAGCGATATCTAGGATGACGGGCTTTGATTTGAAGTATCCCAAAATCGCGACAAAGTAACATCTATGAGCTCTGAGACGAATTGACCGAAAAACTGCCAATTCCGCATCGTTCAGAGAAAAGTACAGACGTTGTTCTTCGATTGAAAAAATGGGTGGGGAATAAAGAT
>NZ_JBHNYX010000138.1:0-293 GCF_054960505.1 Alteromonas sp. G4i13
TGTCCCGTCCTAAAATACGTTGACGTAAAGAGGACTTCTTTATGACAACTTCAAGTAATCAAAGACCTAAGCGCACACAGCGTGATTACACATTAGCTTTTAAATTGGGTGTAGTTGAGCGTGTAGAAAAAGGCGAATTCACTTATAAACAGGCACAAGCTCACTTCGGAATACAAGGAAGGTCGACGGTACTGGTTTGGCTCAGAAAGCATGGTAGACTCGACTGGTCGAAACCATTTCAGCATCCACTTATGCCAAGTTCAAAAGAAACACCAGCCGAAAAAATAAAACGT
>NZ_JBHNYX010000139.1:0-292 GCF_054960505.1 Alteromonas sp. G4i13
TGCTAACGGAAAATTGCCGCCACGCATGAGCTTGGCAATCTTGAGCGCATCAATCTTATCATTTTTGGTTTTACCGGCATGAATCGCTTTCATGTAAAGCGCATGGCCAAGAATAAAATCAATATTGTGCTCTTCACAAAAGTCAGACACCCAATACCAACAGTGCATACATTCCACACCAACAACGATATTGCCCAGATAAGGTTTTAGAAGCGCTAACAGTTTGTCGGGTGAATCATCGATTTTTTCGTGAACGAGAATGTTGTTTTCATTATCAATGATGCAGACATAA